>NZ_JBGTYN010000027.1:0-70294 GCF_041730275.1 Comamonas sp. SY3
GCGCACCTTGACGTTGTAGTCCACCACGCGTTTGACGGGTACCAGTACTTTCATAAACCTCGACTCCTGAGTTGTTCAATAGGTTTGCGCCAGTGGCAGCGCTTGGGCGCTGCCACGCAGCCATGGGCATGGATCAGGCCATCATCGCACAAAAATGCACGACCGTGCTTTTTTGTAGCCAAGCGGCTCATAACGACCAATTATCGGCGCATCGCTGCGCACCAGCCTCCATTTTCCGCACAAGTTGGCGGTTCATCAGCCCTGGCTGGCAGGTATTGCACCGCCGCTATTGTTCTGGATATGCAAAACACGTTGCGGGAACGGAATCTCGATCTTCGCCGCACGCAGGCCCTCAAGCACGGCGATATTGACCGCTGACTTCACATTGGCCTGCCCGTTCATCGGATCGTTGATGAAAAAGCTCAGGCTGAACTCCAGCCCGTCAGGGGCGAAATTCACCAGGAACACCGAGGGCTCGGGCTTGGCCAGCACCCGCGCTTGGGCCAAGGCCGCACGCGTCAGCACTTCGCGCACCTGCGCGACATCACTGTCGGCGCCGACGACGATCTGGGTGGTCAGGTTGAACTTCTGGTCGGCATCGGTGAGGTTTTCCACGCGCTGCGTGATCAAGGTCTCATTGGGGACAATCGACTCGCGCCCGTTGGAGGCGCGGATGACGGTGTAGCGGGTGCGAATGTCGGTGATGCGGCCTTCGAAGCCATCGACGCGCACGTTGTCGCCAATGCGCAAGGCCCGCTCGATCAGCACCAAAAAACCGCTGACATAGTTGGAGGCAATTTTCTGCATGCCAAAACCCAGGCCGACACCGAAAGCACCGCCCAGCACCGACAGCGCCGTCAGATCGACGCCAACGAGGGACAGCGCCACCAGCAAGCCAATGGTGATCAGCAGCATGCGTGTGAGATTGACAGCCATCTTGCGCATCGACAGGTCCTTGACCATGTCGTCGATCACGCGTTGCTCAAAGGTGGTTGAAATCCACAGTACCACCAGCATCACCATGCCCACCGATATCGCCCCCTGGAACAGCTCCAGCACCGAGATCGACGTCTTGCCAAAGGCGAACTGCACCGCATCGAGCTGCGCCATCACCTGCGGCAGCACACCCAGAATCCCCAGCACCGCCACGCCCCAGGCCAGCCACGAGAAGATCCGCTCAATCAGGCGCACCACGGTGGAGTTGGGAAAGGTCTTGGCCAGCACCCGGGCGACCAGGCGGATGACCGCCAGCGACAGCAGAATCTGCACCGCCAGCCGCAGCAGAAACACTGGTTGGTAGTGCTCCACCAGCATGCGCGCAGCAGCCGTCAGCAGCAGTGCCAGCAGCGGGAACAGCGCCCCGCCCCAGGCCGTTTTGCCAAACCATACCGACGGCTTGCCCACCTCACGGTGGCGGTAAAAGCTGCGGCTGAGGAGCCAGGCCAGGCCCAGGCATATCACCAAAACCGCCAGCTCCTGCCAGGTGCTGGACTGCTCAAAGTCCACTCTCAAACGATCAAAGATATCCATGCGCCAGCCTTATCGGGTCCAAAAGAAAAAGCATACGCGCAAGCATATGCTGGTTCCGTACCGTATCACCGATGGTGCAGTGCCGCTTGTAGGAGCGGCACACGTCCACAGACGCGCGGCGGGGTGTGGCCTGGGACTAGGACCAGACCGGCTTGCGCTTTTGCGCAAAGGCCTGCGCGCCTTCCTGCGCGTTGCCGTCCATCATGTTGGCGGCCATGCACTGGCTGGCCACCTGGTAGGCGGCCTCCATGCCCAGCTCCCGCTGCTGGTAGACCAGGGCCTTGCCCATGCGCACGGCGGCAGCGGGCTTGCTGACGATGGCAGCGACGAGCGTTTCCAGCTCCGCATCGAGCTGCTCGGGCGCGGCCACCCGGTTGACCAGGCCCTGGGCCAGCGCCTGCTCGGCGCTGATGAATTCACCGGTCAGCAGCATTTCCATCGCCTGCTTGATGGGCATGTTGCGCACCAAGGGCACGCTGGGCGTGGCGCAGAACAGGCCGTACTGGATGCCGCTGGTGGCAAAGCTGGCCTCGCTGCTGGCAACGGCCAGATCACATTGCGCCACCAGTTGGCAGCCGGCGGCCGTCGCCATGCCCTGCACCCGCGCAATGACGGGTACCGGCAGCTTCTGGATCGCCATCATCACCTGGCTGCAGCGGTTGAACAGGTCCTGGTACCAGGCGCGGTCGGGGTGGGCTGCCATGTCCTTGAGATTGTGGCCGGCGCAAAAGGCCCGGCCCTGCGCGGCCAGCACCACCACGCGCACCGATGCATCCTGCGCAATGGCGGCCAGGGCTGCGCGCAACGCAGCGAGCATCTCATCACCCAGCGCATTGAAGCGCGCCCCATCGTTCATGCACAAGGTCACCACGCCGCGCGCATCGCGGGTCTGCACAAGCAAGTTGCTGTCCGTCATTGCCAGGTCCTCAGAAGGTGTTTACAGATCGGCGAGCACGCGGATATGGGCTTCTACGCTGGCTGCGAGCGGCGCCATCACATAGCCGCCCTCCAGGCAGGAGACGATGCGGCCCTTGCTGAAGCGCCGCGCAATGTCTTTCACGCGGTGGGTGATCCAGGCGTAGTCGGCCTCGACCATGCCCAGCTGGCCCATGTCGTCTTCGCGGTGGGCGTCAAAGCCTGCGCTGATGAAGACCATCTCCGGCTTGAATTCCTCAAGACGTGGAATCCAGTAGGTCTCCACAATCTCGCGGATGTCCATGCCCTTGGTATAGGCCGGCACCGGCACATTGAGCATATTGGCCGCCGGGTCCTTGTCGCCCGAATGCGGGTAGAACGGGTGCTGAAAAATGCCCACCATCAGAATGTGCGGGTCGCCCGCGCAGATGTCTTCGGTGCCATTGCCATGGTGCACATCAAAATCGACTATCGCTACGCGCTTGAGCTGGTGGCGCATCAGCGCGTATTTGGCCGCCACCGCCACGTTGTTGAAAAAACAAAAGCCCATGGCCTGCTTGCGCGTGGCATGGTGGCCCGGGGGACGCACAGCGCAGAAGGCGTTTTCCATCTCGCCGCTGATCACGGCATCGGTGGCCGCCAGCGCAGCGCCACAGGCCCGCAGCGCGGCATTCCAGGTGGCGCCGTTGACGGCAGTGTCGGTGTCCAGCATCAGGGTTTCCGGGCCACCAATGGCCTGGTTGTCCGCCGCCATTTCAGACAAACCGCGTATCGACGCGATATGCAGGCGCTCATGGCCCAGCTCCAGATCGGACATGCTGGCCTTGGGCGCATCGCGCCGCTCCAATGCGTCCCCCACACCGGTGATGAGCAGGCGGTCTTCAATCGCATCCAGGCGCGCAGCGCATTCCGGGTGTGCAGGCCCCATGTCGTGCAGCCAACAGTCACGGTGGCTGAAATAACCTGTCTTGGACACAGTTTTCGTCTCCTTAACTGCCTTTGTCGTTTATTGTGATGGGATGCAGACACAGCACACCATACAAAAATTATTGACTCAGCTTAACACGGTGATTGTGGGGAAACCGGCGCAGGTTCAGCATTGCCTGACTTGTTTGCTGGCGGGAGGACATCTGCTGATTGAAGACGTGCCCGGCGTGGGTAAGACCACACTTTCGCATGCGCTGGCCCGCACCTTGGGCCTGCAGTTTGCACGGGTGCAATTCACTGCAGACCTGATGCCCAGCGACTTGACCGGCGTGTCGGTCTATGAGCGCGAGCAGCAGGCTTTTGTGTTTCATCCCGGCCCCGTGTTCACCCAGGTTTTGCTGGCCGATGAGATCAACCGCGCCAGCCCCAAGACGCAAAGCGCGTTGCTGGAGGCGATGGAGGAAAAGCAGGTGACGGTCGAGGGCGCGACGCGCCCGCTGCCCCAGCCTTTCTTCGTCATCGCCACCCAGAACCCGCTCGACCAGCTGGGCACCTATGCCCTGCCCGAGAGCCAGCTCGACCGCTTCCTGATGCGCATCTCGCTGGGCTACCCCGACCAGGCGGCCGAGTTCCAGCTGCTGGCCGGCCAAGGCCACCGCGATATCGCCAACCAGTTGCCAGCGCTCACCTCTGCGGTGGAGCTGAAGTTCCTGCAGCAGGAAGTGACCAGCGTGCGCGCCAGCGACGCGCTGATCCACTACGTGCAGGCGCTGATCGCCGCCACACGCTCGGGCAAATGGTTTGTGCAGGGCCTGTCACCGCGCGCGGGCATTGGCCTCATCCGGGCGGCCAAGGCGCAAGCGCTGATCCAGGGCCGTGACTATGTGGCGCCCGATGATGTGCAGGCCATCCTGCCGCAGACGACGGCGCACCGGCTGGTGCCCATCAGCACATCGGGGCGCAGTGCCGTCGAGCAGGTGCGCGCGATGATGGACAGCGTGGCGCTGCAGTAGCGTGAACCCGCCTTCTGCGGCCTCAGGGCAGCCCCGCAACAGCCCTCTTCAGCGGCTGCGCCAGCGCATGCGCCAGTGGTGGCTGGCCCATTTGCCCAGCGCCAGCAGCCATGCGGTCAGCCGCCGCAACCTCTACCTGCTGCCCACCCGCGCCGGCTGGATGCTGGCGCTCACCTTGCTGGTGCTGCTGGTGACCAGCATCAATTTCCAGCTCAATCTGGGATTTTTGCTGACCTTCATGCTGACCGGCGCAGCACTGGTGTCCGTGGGCATTGGCTACCGCAATCTGCTGGGGCTGCAGCTGGAGCTGCACGCGCCCGAGGCACAGTTTGCCGGACAGGCGCTGCGCCTGGACCTTCGGCTGCACAACCCCAGCCGCCGCGCCCGCTATGCGCTGGGCATACGCCAGTACCAGGGCCTGGAACTGAGCCTGAGCGATGCTCCGGCGCAGGCAACCACCCCGATGCAACTGAGCACGCCCGCCGAGCGGCGCGGCTACCACAGCCTGCCTGCGGTGCTGGTCGAGACCCGTTTTCCGCTCGGTGTCTTTCGCATGTGGACCGTTTTCCGCACCACCGAAAAAGCCCTGGTCTACCCCTGCCCCGAGACCAACCCACCCCCGCTGCCACTGGGCCTGGCCGATGCCGGCGCCGGCAGCAGCGCCAGCCTGCGGGCCAGCAGTGGCGAGTTCGACGGGGTGCGCAGCTACCGCCGCGGCGACCCGCTCAAGCTGGTGGTCTGGAAGAAGGCGGCCACATCGCTGGCCACCGGCAGCGGCCATTTTGTCGTGCGCGACAACCAGCACCAGGCGCAGCAGGATGTGTGGCTCGATGCCCAGCAATGCGGCCTGGCAGAGCGGGAAGCCCAGCTTTCGCGGCTGACGGCCTGGGTAGTGATGGCCGACCAGCAAGGGCTGCGCTACGGGTTGCGCCTGGGCAGCGGCCACGCAGATCAGGCGGCCGACAGCGGGGCCGAGCACCGCCAGGCCTGCCTGCGCGCACTGGCACTGGCCTAGGAACAACACGATGCCTTCTGCTTTCCACCCTGCCCCGTCTGCAGGCGCCAGCCGCTGGTCCCGCCTGCCACGCGAGGCACGCGATACCTTGTTTTTGCTGGCCGTCGTCGGCTGGATACTGCTGCCGCTCACCGCCACCTTGCCACTGTGGGCCTCCGCTCTGGCTTACGCGCTGCTCGCCTGGCGCGGCCGCATTGCACTGCTGCAAAAGCCCATGCCGGGCCGCTGGCAGCTGCTGGCCTTGCTGGTGCTGGTGGTCGGGCTGACCCTGCTCAGCTACCGCACCATCCTGGGGGCCGATGCCGGCGTCACCCTGGTCAGCATGCTGCTGACGCTCAAGACCATGGAGCTGCGCGCCAAGCGCGATGCGATGGTCATCTTCTTCCTGGGTTTTTTTGCCCTGATCGCCAACTTTCTGCATTCGCAGTCGCTGCTGACCGCGCTGGCCATTGCGATCGGTCTGGTGGGCTTGCTCACCGCGCTGGTCCATGCGCATATGCCGGTGGGGCAACCCTCGCTGAAGTTCGCCGCCGTCCTGTCGCTGAAGATGGTGGCCATTGGCGCGCCGCTGACCTTGGCGCTGTTTGTCTTCTTTCCCCGCATGGCGCCGCTGTGGGGCGTGCCGCAGAACCCGGCAGCCAAGACCGGTCTGTCCGATGAGATGACGGTCGGCTCGGTGGCATCGCTGGCCCAGGACGAAGGCATCGCGTTCCGCGTCAAGTTCGACACGCCGCAAAACCGGCCGCCCCCCGCCAACCAGCTCTACTGGCGCGGGCCGGTGCTGTCCGACTTCGACGGCAGCACCTGGCGCGCCACACCCAGCTTTCGCACGCCGGACGACCGGATGTTTGCCGACATCCGCACCGAGGGCGAGGCGCTGCGCTACGAGCTGACCCTGGAGCCCCACCACAAGCCATGGTTGCTGACTTTGGACCTGACCGGCAGCGCGCCGGTGCTGCCACGCGGCCGTGCCTACAGCACCGGCGATCTGCAATGGCTCAGCAACCGTCCCATTACCGAGGTGACCCGCATTGCGGTCGAAAGCCACACGCGCTACCGGTTTGGCATGCAGGCCGGCAACCGCGAGCTGGCCTTCAACCGCCGGCTGCCGGCCAACAGCAACCCGCGCACCCAGGCCTGGGTGGCACAGCTGGTGACCGAGATCGGCGAGCGCCCCGACCGCAGCGCGCAACTGGTACAGCGCCTGCAGCAGCAGCTGCGCAGTGGCGGCTATACCTACACCTTGGATCCCGGCGTCTACACCGGCCAGGCAGCTGACGAGTTCTGGTTTGACCGCAAAGAGGGCTTTTGCGAGCATATTTCGGCCGCCTTTGTGATTGCGCTGCGCAGTGCCGGCGTGCCGGCGCGCATTGTGACCGGCTACCAGGGGGGCGAAGCCAACAGCGTGGACGGCTACTGGACGGTGCGCCAGGCCGATGCCCATGCCTGGGCGGAGGTGTGGCTGGGCGAGGAACAGGGCTGGGTGCGCTTTGACCCGACGGGCTCGGTCAGCCCCGGCCGCATCGGCGCCGCACAACGCCTGAACACGCCCAACTTCATGGGCATCAGCGTCAGCAATGCCGCCACCATCAATGGGTTGCAGCGCATGCGCGCGGTCTGGGAAGCCGTCAACAACAGCTGGAACCAGTGGGTGCTGAACTACACCCAGCGCGAGCAGATGGACATGCTCAGCAAGCTGGGCCTATCCAGCCCCGACTGGATGGACCTGGTGCGCATTCTGGGTGCCCTGGTACTGGCGGCGGCGATGATCGTGGTGCTGGCCCTGCAGTACCAGCGCAGGCGCGTGGACCCCTGGCTTGCGCTGCTGGGCGAGGCGCGCAAACGCCTGCGCCAGGCCGGTGTGCCAGAGGCCGCACAAGGCAGCGCCGCTACGCCCCGCGCGCTGGCACGCTTGGTGCACGCCCAGGCGCCCGAGCTGGCCCCTGCGTTTGGCCAATGGCTCAAGGCCATGGAGCGGCAGCGCTATGCACATGCGACCGGCCAGCCTGCACCCAAGGCCGAGCTGGCGGCGCTTCGCAAACAATTACGACTTCTGCCCTGGTCCCGCCTGCGGGCCCGGGCAAACAAGGTATAAAACCCCATGCACCGAATTCTTCAGACCACCGTGGCCGTGCTGTGCGCCGGCCTGTGCGCAACGGGCGCCTACGCGCAAAAAAACACCAGCAACAAGGCCCGCAGCGCTGATTCCGCCCCCGCTGCATCCAGCTATGGCAACCGGCCCGAGGCCGAGGCTTTTGTCCGCGAGGTGGCCGAGCGCCGCCATATCGATGAGGCCTGGCTGCGTGCCAGCATCCAGCAAGCCCGCTTCAACGCCACGGTGCAGCGCCTGATGACGCCGCGCACCGGGCCAGCCGGTGTCAAGAACTGGCGCGGCTACCGCAGCCGCTTTGTCGAGCCGATCCGCATCCGCGCGGGCCTGCGCTTCTGGAACGAGAACGCAGCGACCCTGGCCCGCGCCGAGCAGACCTATGGCGTGCCGGCCGAGTACATCGTCGGCATCATCGGGGTCGAGACCATTTACGGCCAGCAAATGGGCAACTTCACAGTGGTCGATGCGCTGGCCACCTTGGCTTTCGACTATCCCGCAAGCCACCCGCGCGCGGCCGACCGCGCCAAGTATTTCCGGGGTGAGCTCGAGCAGTTCCTGGCCACCGCGTACCTGACGGACAGCAACCCCTTCGACACGGTCGGCAGCTACGCCGGCGCGATGGGCATGCCCCAGTTCATGCCGACCAGCTGGTCCAACTACGCAGTCGATTTCGATGGCGATGGCAAGATCAACCTGTTTGGCAGCACCGCCGATGCGATCGGCTCGGTAGCCAACTACTTCGTCGCCCATGGCTGGCAGCGCGGCATGCCGGCCTACTACGACGTGCAGGTAAACAGCACGCCGGCACAGCTGGAAACCTTGCTGGCCCCGGACATCAAGCCCAGCTTCAGCGCCGCCGAGATGGCCGCACTGGGCCTGCGCATCCAGGCACCGGGTGACCAGCACAATGGCCCGCTCGCACTGATCGAGCTGCCCAATGCCAGCGCCGCCACCCAGTACGTTGTGGGTACGCCCAACTTCTACACCATCACCCGCTACAACCTCTCGAGCTTCTATGCGATGTCCGTGGTGGAGCTGGGCCAGGCCATTGCGCGTGCACGCAACGGCACGCCGGCTGCGGCGGATGCCGAGCCCAGCGCGCCTGAACCCAGCAGCGAACCGAGCAACTCCCCCACGGCCGAAGCCGCCGCCAAGGCCTATCTGCGCAGCAAGGCGCGCCAGCAGCGCACGCCCGATCCGGCCAACTTCAGCGCGCCGTGATCCCCAGCTTGGCCAGCCCAGGCAGGGCGACACATATGGACGTGATCTGCAGGCTTTCAAGGCCTTAGCTGCAAAAATAAAAGGCAGCGATTTTCTCTTGAAATTGCCGCATCTTCATCCAACTATCAGTCATCGAGCAGCAACCCCGCTGCCCTGTTCTACAAGGATTGAAGATGATCATGACCCCTCTGATGCACCGCTCGGCCTACGCTGTCTCCCCTTCCGCGATGGATGCCGCGCTGCAGCGCTTCCTCCAGGCCACCACCAATGCGCAAGATCGCGTACAGCAAGATGGCCAGGTGTTCAGCATCAGCGTGGATGTGCCCGGTCTGTCCCGCGACCAGCTGCGCATCGAGCTGCAAGACAAGACCGTGCGCCTGTCCAGCATTGAAGGTGCGCCGCGCAGTGTGCAACGTGCCTGGAAGCTGCCTGCCAGCATCGATGCCGCAGCCTCCAAAGCCAGCCTGGAAAACGGCGTGCTGACCCTGGTGCTGAGCACCAACCAGCCCAGCACCCAGACCCTGGCGATTGCATAAACGCCAACACCGCACCATGCAGAAGGGGCCCTGACAGGCCCCTTTTGCTCGTTGTGCCGCTGCATCACCAGCGGGTCACCCTCTACACCGCAGCGGCAGCCGCAGGTGGCTGCTGCACGATCGCATCCAGCGGCCAGCGCGGCTTGACGTCGAATGCATAGACCTTTTCAGCCTGCTGCTGCCCCGCTTCGATGCGCATCGCAGCCGCCATTGCAATCATCGCGCCGTTGTCAGTGCACAGATGCAGCTCGGGATAGTGCACCCGGATGCCGCGCTTGCGGCAGGCATCGTTGAGCTGCTCGCGCAGCAGCCGGTTGGCACCCACACCGCCAGCGACCACCACGCGCTTCATGCCGGTTTCTTTCAGTGCATTCAAGGTCTTTTTCACCAGCACATCGACAATGGCCGCCTGCGTGGATGCGGCCAGGTCCGCCTTGCGCGCCTCCAGGCCATCGCCCAGCTTCTTGGCCTGGGTCAGCACCGCCGTCTTCAGCCCGGCAAAGGAGAAATCCAGATCGCCACTGTGCAGCAGCGGGCGCGGCAGCTTGAACGCCTCGGCATCACCGCCCTGCGCCAGACGGGACAGCTCCGGCCCGCCCGGGTACGGCAATCCCAGCAGCTTGGCGGATTTGTCAAAGGCCTCGCCTGCCGCGTCGTCAATGGTCTCGCCCAGAATCTGGTACTGGCCCACACCATCCACCCGCATCAGCTGCGTATGGCCCCCAGAAACCAGCAAGGCCACAAACGGGAATTCGGGCGGGTCTTCGCTCAGGAAAGGGGACAGCAGATGGCCTTCGAGGTGGTGCACGCCCAGCACGGGCTTGTCCAGCGCGGCGGCCATCGCGCAGGCCACCCCGGATCCGACCAGCAGCGCACCGGCCAACCCCGGGCCCCGGGTAAAGGCAATCGCATCGATCTGCGCGAGCGTACAGCCCGCGTCATCGAGCACTTTTTGCGTCAGCGGCAATACCCGGCGGATATGGTCGCGGCTGGCCAGCTCGGGCACTACACCACCATAGGCACGGTGCATCTCGATCTGGCTGTAGAGCGCATGGCTCAGCAGCTCGGGCACGGTGCCGGGGCCACGGGTGCGCACCAGGGCCACGCCGGTTTCATCACAGGAGGATTCGATCCCCAAAATCAACTCACTCATGAGGCCAAAGTGTAGGCGCTCCCGGCCGGTTGTGCCCCCGGGGACCGGTCTACCCTGGCGGGCTGCCAGGGTTTGGCGCGGGGGCGGATGGCTCAGCGCTTGCCGCCCAGCAGCGAGCCACCGATTTTCATCAGGTCGCTGACATCGAGCTTGCCGTCGCCATTCTGGTCCAGCAGCGAGCCCAGCAGGCCGCCGCCCAGGCCACCCTGCTGCTGCACCTGGTCTTTTTCCTGGCCGAGCGCATTGCCCAATTGCGACGAGTTGAGGCCGCCCGACATCACGCGCTGCGCCAGGAAGGACATCACCAGCGGGGCCAGCATTTTGAGCAGGTTGCCGGCATTGGCGCCCAGGCCTGTGGCCTGGCCCAGGCTGGCCGATGCCTGGTCTTGCTGGCCGCCAAAGATATGGCCCAGAATGCTGGCGCCGTCCATCGCTGCAGGCGATGCGGCACCCGCACCGGCAGGTGCTCCGCCGCCGAGCGCGCCGCCCAGAACGCTGCCGAGCATGCCGCCCAGACCACCGCTCTGCGCGCCGCCGCCACCGCCCAACAGCGATCCGAGCAGCCCTCCCAGATCAGGGCCCGCGCCTGCGCCGCCGGCCGCGCCGTGATCGCGCTGCAGCGCTTCAAACAAGGCGCTCGCACCATCTGCGCTTTGCGCGTTGTTGCCCAGGGCGCCCAGCATCATCGGTACGGCCGCCTGCACGGCCTGCTCGGTCTGGGCCTCGCTCTGACCCAGGCTTTGGGCCATCTGCTGGATGGGAGCCCCTTGCAGTTGCGCGAGGAGCTCATCGACCATCGAGGGAGTTGCGGACATGTTCTTTCCTTTCATAAGCCCAGGCGGGCGTGGCACAGACTGCAGATGGTAGACGTTCAGCATGGCAGTGCAATACGCAGTGGCGCAAATCTTCGTTAACCAAGGCCGCTTCACCGCTGCCGGCCTGCATACCCGAGATGCCGGATGGGCTGATTTTCCTTATTACTTACGTATATATAAAACCTAAAATAATGGGCACACGTATTTTTCAATGCCATGGCCATACAGCACTACATCAAGGAAATCGGGCGCGGCGCACGCGGCGCCAAGGCCCTCAGCCGTCTCGAAGCCAGCGATGCGATGGCGCAGATACTCGATGGCCGGGTCAGCGATTATGAAATCGGCGCCTTTTGCATTGCGATGCGCATCAAAGGCGAAACCGCCGAGGAGATGTGCGGCCTCTGGGATGCCGTGCATGCACGTATTGCCCGCTTCCACAGCAGCGCAGCGCTGCCCACCGTGGTAGTGCCCAGCTATAACGGTGCGCGCCGCTTGCCCACGTTGACTCCGCTGCTGGCCCTGCTGCTGGCACGCGAAGGCCTGCCCGTGCTGGTTCACGGCATGCAGACCGAGGCGAGCCGCATCACGGCCTTTGCGGTGTTCGAGCGGCTGGGGCTGACAGTCCGCGATGGGGTCGGGGCGATCGCCCCATCCGAAGTGGCCTTGGTGCATACGGCCACCTTGCTGCCCGCGCTCGCCAAACTGCTGGCGGTGCGCCAGATCATTGGCCTGCGCAACCCCGGCCACAGCATTGCGAAGCTGCTGCAGCCCCTGCAGAGCCCTGCGGTTTTGCTGGGCAGCTATACCCACCCCGAATACCTGACGATGCTGCAGGCCACGCTGGCCGAGCTGCAGACCCATGCGCTGCTCTCGCGCGGACTGGAAGGCGAAGTCTGCGCCGACCCGCGCCGCACCCCGCAGTACGATGGCTTTGTCGCCGGCCAGCACCAGCTGCTGCAAGCGCGCAGCAGTGGCACCGATGGCCAGGTGCCGGGGCTGCCCAGCGAGCGCGATGCGGACACCACCGCCCGCTACACCGAGGCCGTTCTGGCCGGCCAGTTGCCGGTGCCCGCCGCCTTGGCCCAGCAAGTGGAACATGTGCTGGCCATCGCCCAACAAACACTACCCGCGTCCCAAGGTCTCCACCATGACTGACAGCAGCCTGCCCACTCCTACTGCGCGCCCCCCCGCCGATGCCCCAACGCCCGGTCAGGGTCAGTGCACCCTGGTCGGTGCCGGCCCGGGTGACCCGGACCTGCTGACCATTGCTGCCGCCAAAGCGCTGCAACGTGCCACCGTGCTGCTGGTGGACGACCTCGTCAACGAAGCCGTGCTGCAATGGGCTCCCGAGAGCGCACGCATCGTTCACGTAGGCAAGCGCGGCGGCTGCCAAAGTACGCCCCAGGCATTTATCCAGCGCCTGATGCTGCAAGAGGTGCAGGCTGGCGAGAATGTGGTGCGGCTCAAAGGGGGTGACCCGTTCATCTTTGGCCGGGGCGGCGAAGAAGTGGAGTTCTTGCGCGCCCATGGCATCGAGCCGCGCATCATCAACGGCGTGACAGCCGGGCTCGCTGCGCTGACCAGCCTGGGCGCACCGCTGACCCACCGTGACCATGCACGGGGCGTGGTGTTCATCACCGGCCATGCCAAGCCGGGCGGACAAGGCCCCGATTGGGCGCAACTGGCCCGCACCGCACATGATGCGCGCCTGACCCTGGTGATCTACATGGGTGTGGCCAGTGCCGAGGCCATCAGCCAGGGCCTGGGCAGTGGCTTGCCTGCCGATACGCCGGTCGCCATCGTGCAGCACGCCAGCCTGCCCGAGCAGCGCCATGCGATCACCGACCTGGCCCATTTGCCTGCCACCATGGCCCGCGAAAAACTGGCCAGCCCCAGCATCATCGTCGTCGGCGATGTGGTGCAATGCGTGGCTTTGGCAGCGCAGGCAATCCGTAACAACGAGGCGATAGCCAGCCGAGATTTCTCCGAGATTTGCGGATACGATAGCCAGGCAACCGTGGAAGACCAAGCATCCATAGCGTAGAGTAATCAATCTTTACATATGCACAGATTGTTTCTCCAGGTTCAATCCATAAAACGAGGAGCACTGACGATATGCAAAGACAACGCACCTGGCGCCTGTGCGCCGCTGCACTAGCCATTACCGCACTGACCGCTTGCAAGACCGAGCTGGGTCCGGGCGATGGCGATGGTGGCACCAACCCCAATCCCAAACCCTACCCCACGCTCGACGGCAAAGCACCGCAAAGCTTTTCGCTCAGCAGCATCGATGGCAAGGCCGCCAATACGGCCGAGAGCTTCGATGCCGCCATCGCGCAGGATGCCAACTTCATCGCTGTGGACCTGGTCATGAGCAAGGATGGCGAGCTGGTAGCGCTGGCCTCGCCGGACATTACCGAGATCACCGACGTCTCCAGCCGCAGCGTCTACGCGAGCCGCAAGACCTTGCGAATGATCGATGGACAGCGCCACGAAGGCTGGTTTGCCTCTGATTTCACGTTGGTGGAACTGCAAAGCCTGCGCGCCAAGCTGAATGGCTCCAGCACGCCGCCGGTCAATGCCAACACCGGCCGCATTCTGTCGCTCAATGATGTGATCGCTTACGTTAAGCGCCAGCGCAAGACCGTCGGCCTGTATCTGCAGACCCTGAACCCGACCTATCACAGCCAGCAGGGCCTGGCGATGGAAGACAAGCTGCTGGCAGCCTTCACCGCAGCGGGCTACACCCAGGAAACGGCGCCAGTGATGGTGCGCTCTTTGGAAGTGGCCCACCTGAAGGCCTTGCGCGCCAAAACCCAGGTTCGCCTGGTACAGATGATCAATGGCCATCCGGAGCTCGCATCTGATGGCAGCATCACCCTGTCGCCACCCTATGCCCAACCCTATGACTTCACGCTGGCCGGCACCTCTACCACCTATGCCCAGATGGTGACCGCCGACGGCCTGGCGCAGATCAAGACCTATGCCAATGGCATTTCGCCGTGGAAGCCTTACGTCATCTCCGCACGCTACCTGGACAAGAATGGTGACAAGCAGCCCGACGACCTGAACAACGACGGCAAGTGGGACTACCGTGACCGCGAGATGATGCCGCCGACCAACCTGGTCACCCTCGCCCATGCGGCCAAGCTCTTCGTCCACCCCTGGGAATACCGCAACGATGTGACCTTGCTGGCCAGCGACTTCAAGGGCAAGGTGGCGGCAGAGTACAAGCTGTTCTACGAAGTGGGTGTGGATGGCGTGTTCAGCGACAGCCCCAGCGATGCCAACAAGGCACGCTAATCAGGCAGCCAACGCCAAGATCAGCTAGGTGCCGACGCTAGGGCACCACCTACGAAGAAAGGCAAGGTGAAGACCTTGCCTTTTTCTATGGGCCTGAATCTTGCTGCGCCATGCAGCAAAATCAGGCGACGCAAATCGCTACCCAGCCACACTCAGCTCGTCTGCCGCGTCGTCTGCGCAAAGCGGCGCGCCAACTCCTTGCGCAGTTCCTTGCGCGTCAACGCCGCTTCCCAGCGGCGTTTTTCATCCGCCGTCTCCGGCTGCAACGGCGGCACCGGCACCGGCTTGCGCTGGTCGTCCACCGCCACCATCGTGAAAAAGCAGCTGTTGACATGGCGCACGCTGCGTTCGCGGATGTTCTCCGCCACCACCTTGATGCCGATCTCCATCGACGAGGTTCCGGTGTAGTTGACGCTGGCGTAGAACGACACCAGTTCACCCACATGGATGGGCTCCAGGAACATCACCTGGTCCACACTCAGGGTCACCACGTAACGCCCGGCATAGCGGCTCGCACAGGAGTAAGCCACATTGTCGAGCTCGCGCAAAATGGCGCCGCCATGCACATTGCCAGAAAAATTAGCCATGTCCGGAGACATCAGCACCGTCATCGTGAGTTGGTGGTGGGGTAAACGCATGGAGCCGATTGTAGGCATCGCGCCAGACGGCGGGGAGCCGCCCGGGCAAGCCCCTGGTTCCGCTCGGACATGCCGCATTCCCGGCTGCGACGGCCTAGCGGGACAGGCTTGGGCCGGCTTGTGCGCTGGCCATAGCCCTTCACCCATCCATCCCTCACCCGGCAAAGGCATTGCGGGGCTGTTCCGAGCCATGTTTGACAAAGACCTTGTAGCAGCCTACGAGCACATAGTCCCCCGTGTAGAGCACCTTGCGGCGCGTCCGCATGCCATTGACGAAGATGCCGTTCGTGCTGTGGTGGTCGACGACGGACAGAACACCGGCACGGTAGTGGAAAGCGCCGTGATCCCGGCTGACAGCCGGGTTATCCAGGCAAATGGCGTTGCCGGCACCTCGGCCAAATGTGGTGTACCCGCTCTCCAGGATCAGCGAATGAAGCACGACCCTGTGCGTGATGAAGATCAGGACTTCCGGCAGCATATTCCACCTCCTTCGTCCGACCGGTGCCCGGTCAGTACCGCAATCTATCGCTGCAGCATCAACAAATTATCAATCGATTTATTAAAATAGATTGATAATAAATTACAACCTGGATTGATAGAAAGAAAACCTAGGGAATACACGGTGCATCAATTTTATCTATTAATGGAAGACGCCCGCTGTTCCAACGGATGCAGGCAGGCAGGCTTGCTGGCTGGTCAGGACAATGCCGGACAGTAGGACACACTGACTGACATAAAACACGCTTTGATGGAGGGAAGCAGCTGCGGCAACCCATCATGCGTCGGCAGCACTCGGGAGCGTGTCCCAAGCACCTGGAGCTGAAAAACACAAGGCCATGCTGTGCACCCCGCTGGGCACCATGCCATCTGCCCCGTTGCTGCTTGGGCAGGCGTATCGCTCGCCAAACATCGGACACACCAGCAAGACGCGCCAGGGAAAAGCGCAGTCTAGGGCGCGGTCCGCTGCGTTGTATTCCTTGTCGAATAGCTGCAGCCTGACTGCAAAGAACGCCTTGCTTCTCATCCCGCTCCAAGCAGGCTCCATGGGCGAAGGTTTTGCAAAGGATTTCAAGCGCTTGTCTCTATGTGGGGAGTGGCGTGAATAACATGGAGCTCCCCGTAGCTGTTATTTGAACGCTGGTGATGTAGATGCCTGCCAATCGCTCTCAATCGCAAAAATAGTTGCCCCCCAACCGCCTCCAAGCTGTTTTCCTTTTGGTGATTCGACCAAGCGCTTTCATGCCACCTCCTACAATCTTCAGGTTGGACGCACGGCATCTCGTGACGATTACGACCCGTTCAGGAAAAAAGAGGCAGGATGACATGGCACTGATTAACTGTAAGGAATGCGGCAAACAGATTAGCGACCAGGCGTCCAGCTGTCCTCATTGTGGAGCGCCCGTGGCGGGCAACCCACCCGCTCCATCCGCAACGGTAGCCCCTCTGGCGGCAGAGTCCGTCAGAAAAACGTCGACATACAAGTACATCCTCTACGGAACACTCGTTCTCCTTGTCGCGATCAGTTGCATGGGCGGTGGCAAAACGAGCAATACCCCGCGCGAGTTCAACGCCACCCAAGCCATATTTCTGTGCGAACATGCGATAAAGCAGGTGTCTAAAGATCCAGAGAAAGCCAAGGTCCCCATGGTGTCCAACGTTGGCTCAGGTGATGAATATGTTTTTGTGTGGGGACCACAAACAAAGCTGACACGCCTGCGCAATGGCTTGGGGCTTGAGGTGGGCGTACCCGCAGTGTGCAAGGTCAGCCACTCCCAAAAGAAAATGACCTCGCTGTCAGTCGATGGCAAAACGATCTTCTGACGTCCGAATCTCCAAGCAAACCGCCTCCGGGCGGTTTTTTGTGGGCCGGAGCATTCCTCATCATGGTCGCCGCGGTTCAATGGGCGCTCGATGCTCACCTGTTGGAGTCCCCATCGCTTGTCGAGAAGCGACCGACATCCTTCGCTGTTGTAAAGCCAAGCCTGCGGCGGTTCATGCAAGACGGTAGCAATCACTCTCTCCAGCCGGTGCTGGGCTGTGCATGACTCCTATCCTGCAGGCCTTTCAGCCCGTTCAGCGCAATAGCAGCAAACGTGCTGAGGGGCGCTTGCAGCATCGCTCAGCCCCTGGCCTTTCACGTCTTCCTGCACATCGGAGAAGATCAGTTTGTTCTAACCTACAGAAGCAGGTGACGACCAGAAATTGAAAAACCCTTGCAGGTTGTTCACTTGCAAGGGTTTCAATTTGGGGTGGCTGATGGGGCTCGAACCCACGACAACAGGAATCACAATCTAGTACAACAACATAGCATCCATGAGGGTTTTGCCGTGAATCGTTGGAACATTTGCAACTTTTTTAAGCACGGTTTCATGCGACTCTAACGATGTTCGTTCCAGCGAAATCGCCCTAACTTTGCAGACCTTGCAGGGCGCAGATCATGCCATCCTGCAAACGGAAATGGGGCAGTTCATCGTTTCGCATATACTGTATGCATGCACAGTACTTTTCAGCCCAACGCACCGATCTTGGTGTCCGCTGCCCCGCTCTCAATCCTGCGGGCTGAAGCGTCTGTGCGCGCTGGCTTCCCATCGCCAGCTGAGGATTTCGCAGTCACCCGGCTGGACATAGGCGCCCTGCTCGTAAAGCACCCACAGGCCACCTATCTGCTGCGCGTGGCTGGTCCGTCCATGCGCGAGTTCGGCATTGATGATGGCGACCTGGTGGCGGTCGACCGGGCGCTGCAGGCCCGCCATGGGTGCATAGTCGTGGCCGTCATCGAAGGCGAGTTCACGGTCAAGAAGCTGTTCAAGGCCGCAGGCATGGTCAAGCTGAAAGCCGGCAACCCCACCTACCCGGACATCACACCCAAGGAAGGCCAGAGCCTGGAGATCTGGGGCGTGGTCACCAGCTGCATCAAGATCTTCGCGTGAGGCAGCCATGTATGCACTCATCGACGGCAACAACTTCTATGTGAGCTGCGAGCGGGTATTCCGTCCGAGCCTGCAGGGCCTGCCGGTGGTGGTGCTCAGCAACAACGACGGCTGCGCCATCGCCCGATCGGATGAGGCCAAAGCCTTGGGCGTCAAGATGGGCCAGCCCTTCTTCCAACTGCAGCACCTGGTCGAGCTCAAGGGGTTGGTCTGCCTGTCGGCCAACTTCGAGCTGTACGGCGACATGAGCGACCGCATGATGACCTTGGCCGCCGGCCTGGGGCCCAGGCAGGAAATCTACTCCATCGACGAATCCTTTATCGGCGACCTGGCCGGTGTGCGCGATCTGACCCGCCGGGCGTGGTCAGTGCGTGCACGCATCCTGCAATGGGTTGGCATACCCTGCTGTGTCGGCCTAGCCCCTACCAAGACCCTGGCCAAGCTGTGCAACCATGTGGCCAAAGATTCAGAGCGCAAGCCCGGCAGCTACCCGGCTGAGCTCGCCCGGGTTTGCAACTGGCAAGAGATGCCGCCCGCCATGCGCGAGGATGTGCTACGCCGGACCATGGCTGGCGATGTCTGGGGTATCGGCCGGCGGATCGCTGTGCAGCTGGCAGAGCGCGGCGTCGTCACCGCCCTCGATGTCTCCCGCATGCCGGGGCCCATGGTGCGCAGCAACTGGGGAGTCGTGCTCGAGCGCACCGTCCGCGAGCTGCAGGGCATCAGCTGCATTCCGATGGAACTGGCACCGCCGCCCAAGAAGCAGATTGCGTGCACGCGCAGCTTTGGCCATGGCATCAATGAGCTCGAGCCCCTGCTCGAAGCCGTCAGCGAGTTCGCCACGCGCGCGGCCGAGAAGCTGCGCAAGCAGGATCTGCGCGCCGGCGCCCTGCACGTCTTCGCCCATACCTCACCCTTCCGGCCAGGGCCGAGGTTCTACGGGCAGACCACCACCCAACTCGTCCCCCCCACCTCCGACACAAAAGCCCTGGTGCGCGCCGCGCTGGGCGGCATGCACTCCATCTACCAGCCGGGCTTTCGCCTGGCCAAGGCCGGCGTGATGCTGATGGACCTTGCCGAAAGCCGCCATGAGCAGCACGACCTGCTTGCCGCCGCGGACGTTGGCCGGGATCAAAGCCGCCTCATGGAGGCCATGGATCGGGTTAATGGCCGCTTCGGAAAAGGCACGGTGCACGTTGCCAGCACGGGCTTTGCCTCCCAGGATGAAGCGGGATGGCGCATGCGTCAGGAGCGGCGCACGCCCCGCTACACCACCAACATCGACGAGATTCCCATTGCAAGGTGCTGATATGCAGAACCAGCAGTTTGATTTTTGGACATGCCCGCCTGATAAGCTCCCCTCCCAGGACCAGCAGGTGGTGCTCATAAAACTGAGGCAGGTCACACCACCGCCTCCCATGACCCCTGCTGAACTCCAGCGCCTCTATAGGAGCCTCGAGCCAGATGTCCCTTTCTGACCGCGAAAAGACCGTTGTCGCGCTGTGGCGCCAGTGGCGCAAGAACATGCGCGATCTCAATGACGGATGGTTTCCCTACTACAACTCGGGCAAGCAGATTCACCTGTTTTTCGAGTACCTGCAGGCTGACCAGCCGCACCTCCTGGACATGCCCCGGATGGATCCATACCAGCAGGTGAAGGCCTGGGTTCTGCAGGATCTGGAAATCTAGTTTGGCTGGGCCTGGGCATTTAAGTCCAGCTTTCAGGGTCTGTTGCCGGCGTGTAGCAACTACCGATGTTGATTTTTTCCACCTACAACGTAGGCCACGAAAATCAACATCAGGGGTGTCGAGTAAGACTCGACAGTGCCGGTTTGCGATTCTGTGCACACTGATGGTTTTGGCCAAACCTGCAAAAACCGCGATTTGTCAACCAACCAACCCTGCAAATTCGGCGTTTTGTCAACCTAGCGGCTGCAGGCCTGGTCGCTATCGTCACCACTCAGCCGGCGCTCGATGTTCACCTGGTCGCACAGCGTGGCTACTTCGGCATCCCGTCGCTTAAGGTCGCCTCCGAGGCTTGCGACCACGCCGAGGCCTTCTGCAAGCTGGCGGTCGAGGGCTGCGGCTTTATCTGCAAGATCGCTGCGGGCAGCGGCGTCGGCCTGGGCTTGCGCACGATAAGTGGCACTTCGGCTGTCGGTGTCGCGGTGCAGGCGCTCAGCGCGGGCAAGCTCAGCGCGCACATCAACATCAATGCCAGTCTTGAGGTTCGCCAGGCGGTCGGCGTTGTAGATCGTGTCTTGGGCATGCTTGCTCTCCTTGATCGCGCTTTGGGTTTCTTCGGTGCGGGCGGCTTTAGCGCGGGTGGCCGCGCCCTGGGCCTGCTCAGTGCGCAGCTCGGCGATGGTCTTGCTGGCCTGCCAGCCTTTGACAACCCAGCCGGCGGAGAAGGCCAGCGCGGTGATGACGGCGGCCAAGATAAGTTTGATCTGCAGGGTCATAAGCCTGCCTCGCAGATCTCGCCGTTGGCATCGCCCCGGGCCTGCAGCCCAGGCAGCACCACTGACACGCCATTGACCGTGCCACGGTTCCAGCGCGGATTCTCACGGCATGCGCCGATCACATCCCCGGCATTCGCCTTGCGCAGCAGGGTCGAGGTGTACAACGCACCCTCGCCCTTGTTGTGGATGAAGTCGATGAACACTGCTTGCTGTAGCGGGGTGTAGGTGGTCCAGAGGCGGAACATACCCATGGCAGTGCGCTCGGCCGCCAGGTAGCGGCTGCGCTCCAGGGTGTAGCAGTCGGCTGGCGTGTAGTACCGACCAGCCACCACGGCGCGGCCCGTTATGCCGTTGCAGACGGTCAGCGGCTGGCCCTTGCCCAGCTTGTCCACGTAGGGTGTGCCAATGTGGCGGTAGCTGCTCTCGTAGTAGCTGCCCATCACCATGGCGATCTTGACCGCCTGGGATGTGCCAACATCAGCTGCCACAGCCTGGATGTACTGGCTCTGGTCGGCCATGGCCTTGGCTGCAGCTTTGTCACGCTCTGCGACCACGTAGCCGCCAGCGCCGGCCGTCAGGATTGCCAGGGCCATGAGGCCATTGCGCAATGCGTCTGGGATCCTGCTCATGACAGCGCCCCCAGATCCGTGTCGCCGCTGGGCGGCAGCTTGATGAAGTCTGCCCAGTTCTCGCCCAGTTGCTGCACCAGGTACGACTCCGAATGCTTGGAGCGCATATCCATCACCCAGCTGATGTGCAGGCGCCGAGCCTGCTCGTCGTCGCGCTTGGCCCGCAGCGCTTGGCGGCGGTCTTCTTTGCGGCGGTAGTGCCGGTTCATCAGGTAGCCGGCCACACCCAGCACGAGACCAGACAGAGCAACCAGCTTATCCAGCGTCATGGTGCCGAACAAGCTTAGAAACCACGCTGCGTAAACGTTGAGCTTGGCGCCCAGCGCTTGCAGCCATGGGGTTGCCACATCAGATGTGGAGTCGTGGATTTGGTTGGGCATAGATCGCATGATCCCGTGACCAGCCTCCTGCGTCGAACCCTACGCGGGGGAGGATCAGATAACGATCTGCGCGGCAGCGATGAACATTTCGTCCAGATCTTCCTCGCTCAGGCCCAGCGCCCGGGCGGCGCCCTGCAGGAAGGGAGAATCAAAACGGCGCCAGGTGCTGGTGTGGTTCCAGGCCAGGTCGGCCCACATGGCTTCTTCCTTGTCAGTGATCGATGCAAAGTAGGCTTCGACACCGGCCGTCAGATCGCGCAAGCCCAGGATCGCCCTGCCCTGTGCCCGGCTGATCTCGGCGGGCACGCGAGCGCGGCGCTCTTCGTCGGCGATCTGCTCGGCCGTCTTGAGCTGTTCCCAGTCGATATTAGGCATTGGGCACCTCGTCGGTAGGCAGCGGCAGGCGGCCATCTGCAGGGTTGAGGATCGGCTGCGGGAATGCGCAGCTCTCGGGCGCGTCCCAGGCAATGGGCAGCAGCAGGGTCAGCTGCAACTCGCCACCCTGGCGGCGCACATCGCCGATGACGAATTCGCAGTCCACGGCCGCCGCCGGCAGAACGCCACCTTCGGTAATAGGCGTGAAGTCGAACGGCTCGCCATTGATGGTGAGCTTGTCGCCATTCTTGATCACTTCCAGCGAGTCGGCGCGGACCTGGGGTGAGAGATTGATTTTCATTAGAACCACCGTCCTATCGCAACACACGAGATGTAATAGTTGGCTGCAATTCGAGAAGCGCCTGAAGTGAGGTAATAACTTCCCCAGCTCGTAAGCGTCTGAGATATAGAGCTGCTAGTCAAAAACGCTCCAGCTCCACCACCTGAGACAGATAAGGTTGTAGATGGGGCTGTTCCCGAGAATGCTGCTGGATATGTGCCAAGGTCAACCGCCGGACTGTAGAGGACAGAACCGCCGTCACTGTTGGAAATTGCCGTGTTCACAGTTTGCGTTTTCCAGCAAATCTGCGTTCCATCTGCAAACCGTACAAACTCCCCACTCGCATTGCTACCACGCTGAATAATCGCGCCTGTCGGCACTCCGCCAGACTGGGACACCGTGCCCACGATTGCTGCGACCGCAGCAGAACCAAGACCAATACCAGCGCGAAGCTGAGCCAGCGTGGCTGCTACCACGCCTGTTCCGCCTAGTCCTATTGGAAGAACGTCTCCCGCAACCCACTCGCGCAGCTCTGCGCTATTGCCGCCGGCTGCTACCGCTTTAAGGGGCGTAGTCATAGGTCATCCCTTGTAAAAAATGTGAAAACGCGCCGGGCGGCCTGAGACTGTGGAACCACCAGAATCCACGACAAGCGCGCGGATATGAGTAGTGGAGACGCCAAATGTCCACTTTGAGTCGGCATACAGGCTATTCGCACCTATCCAGTTTCCAGCTGTTGATAGAACTGCACCCGTCACACTCAATATGTCTGCCTGGGCAAGGCCATGGGCAACTACATCAACGTTAGAGGTGCTTGTGGTCATAGTGGTGTCGATCACCTTGCACTTGACGATTGGGGACTGCTCTCCAATAACAGCACCCGCCGAGAACGTCTGCACCCCCAACCAGTTCCGAGCAGAGCCCAGCAGCCAAGTCAGAAACGCCTGCACTGTCAGCTTGAAAGTGGAGGAGCCCCGACGCAGTGGCCAGAGGTCTGTCACCTGGGGTGTTATCCCGTCGGTGAACCCGCTGAAATCCACATCCAGCTTCCCGGATATGTCCACCGGATCAGGCGGTACGGGCAGAGGCGGATCTTGTGTCAGCAGCCAAACTGCTGCATTTGCCCCCGCCACCTCCGCACTGACGCCACTGGCGAAAACCACCATGGCTGGCCCGGCGCTTCCCACTGTCACCTGCCGCAACGTCACCCCATCGGCCATGCGCACCGGCACCAAGCGCGTCGGCGCCACGACGGCATCCCCGGCAGGCAGCTGCTGCGGTATACCGCCCTTGAGGACCAGGGGCTTACGGAGGACCATGAGCGTTAAAGGATCTGGTAGCTGTAGTCGTCCGTGCGCAGCTCGGTCGCGCTCGTGGCCGTGCCCAGCATCTGGTTGACCTTGTTCACGTTGGCAACGTCAGTAGCGTCCAGCGGGGTCAGCGTCACATCGCCCGCCGTGCCCAGCCAGTAGTCGTTGCCCAAGGTCAAACCCGTCAGCGCCGTGTTGGCCACATCCAGCGGATAGATGGTCGCATTCGCGGCCGAGGCCACTGCAGCCAGTACAAACCCATGGGCCGGCCGGTTGTTGGAGTTGTCGGCCAGGCGTGCCTTGAGGGTGCCCGCATCAGAAAACAGGTTCACGAATTTGCCCGCACCCAAGGCCTCGAACGCCGGCGCGATCTTCGTATTGGCGCCGATGCCAGCGGGCATCATGCTCATATCGATCTTGCCCGCACTGTCCAGCGCCGGGATCTTGCCCGCGTCTGTGGCCCCCGCCGAAGTGGCGGTGCCCATAATCTGCTTTACTTTGCCGCCCACCAGGGCCAAAAAACCTTGTGGCATATCACACCTCGATTGGATCGTTGATTGAAAGATTGATGCTGGTCGCAGTGGCTGCAAAGCCGATCAGCACGGAAAAGCCGCTGGAAGGCGGGGTTTGGGTCAGCTGCCCGTTGGCGCCCAGGTAGACGCGGCCATAGGCCCAGGACCAGCCCGAGTCCGTCACCGTGCCGCTGCGCTGCACTGAAATCTGGGCTCCGGCCTGGCCTGCCGACACGGCCAGCCCAAGGATCGCGTAAATGTTCTCGGCGTCGGCTTGGCCCAGTGGATACACAAGGCCTGCTCGGTCATACAGCACCCGGTTGGCGCTGATGGTCTGGCCAGCGGTGCGCGTCACGTACTGATCGCCGCCGCCACCGGGCGGGCCAGCAGGCCCTGGAGGCCCCTGCTCACCGGGTGCGATCACCACATGGGTGACTTCTTCCCGGTCCACCACGACATGGCTTTGCTCGGGCGTCACCAGGATGTCGCCGGGCAGCAGGTCGAACAAAACAGGGCTTTCGCAGTTCATCGCGTGCCCTCGGGGTTCAGGCTCCAGGAGATCTCGGCCGCGCGCGTCACATCGCCATTTGGGTGCACCACCTCCAGCTGACCTACGGCAGTGGACCAGCGGGCCGGGGGACTGTCGCCATAAGGCAAGTTAGCGGTAGACGCTGCGTCCAGATGGAAGGCGACGAGGCCATCGCCCAGCGAGAGATCGATCCGCCCGTTTTCAGTAGTGAGCTCCAGCAACACGTCAGGCGCAAGCACGTCCGAGCGCAGCTGCGTGCGGGCCGTGCAGCCCGTCAGGTCCACCGGCATCAGGTCAGTGTCGGGAACAGGCCGGCCGGTCTGCGCATGCACCAGCTTGCCGTTTAGGAGCTTGGTGGGATATGGCGCGGTGCACCAACGGAAGCGACGCCGGAACGTCGCTCCCTGATATATCGTGTAGCAAAGGTGTGCCGGGGCTGTCATGCAAGCAGTGTCAAGCGCCCGGCCCTGAACGTCGAACCCTATACGGGGTACGCGATTTACGACTGGTGCACGTAGGTATCCTGCGAGCTTGCGGAGATCTGGGCCGTGGCAGATACCATGCTCCAAGCCGAGGCCACTTGCTGCGTGCTGGTGGCAAGCTGGACCTTGTTGACCTCGATTCGCGCATCGTTGGCGTGGGTGATCGCGTCACTGTTGGCCTTCTGAATCCGGAACGTCAGTTCTTTGCCAGCTTCGTACTGCTTGATGTCGGCCTGCCAGCGCGCCATCAGCGAGTTGGCCTGCGCTTCTGAGGCATATGCACCCGCCCGGTAGCCGTCCATCAGCACCGAGGAAGACCGGGCCGCGGCTTCCACCTGGGCCGAAGCGGCAGACAGCCGGGCTTTCCAGCCATCCCATTCCAGGCCCTTGGCCGAGATGAGCGCTTGGTAGCGCGCTACCTCAACGCGCGCGCGCTCAGCCTGGGCGCCCACCCGCGCGGTGTATGCCTGGACCATGCGGCCATAGGCATCAACCTTCGTGGCCTCGGCGCTGATCTGTGCCTTGTGCAGTTCGACCTTGGACTGCTCGGCATTGACCGTGGCCACGAAGGCTTTGATCTGCTCGCCGCCAGCTTGGATACGGGTGCGCTCCAGCTCCACCAGGGTCTGGGCTGCGCCCACGCGGGCCTTGTAGATCTCGACGGCCGCCATAGTGCCTTCAATCTCCACCTTGTAGCGGTCGACCAGGCTCTTGTTGATGTCGGCCTTGACCTGCTCGGCCGTCAGCAGGGCCTTGAACACATCCACCTTAGACAGCTCGGCGCGGATCACTGTGTCGTACGCAGAGGCATAGGCCTGGTAGCCGGCCAGCAACGCCTTGAAGTGCTCCAGCGCGGCGTTGTGTATAGCGATGGCATTGTCCGCTGCCGCCTTGGTGGACTCAAACACCAGCATTTCCCACTTGTAGTGCTGATCCATGAGAGCCGATTCCAGCTGCAGGGCCGACTGGATGCTGTCGCGCACATTCTGCTGCTCCAGCTCAGCTTGCTTGATCGACACATCACGGCTGAGCCCCGAGAGCTTGTCGTGGTATTCCCGGCGCGAGTCCGCCAACTGGCCCGCCATCACGCCACTGGGCAGCGGGAAGCCCATCGCCTCGGCGCCGCGCTGCACCTCCTGCTCTCGGGCCAGCGCCAGATAAGTTTCCCGGTCGCGCGCGCGGTCCCAGATCTGCTGCTCCACCGCTGGCGACAGGCCGGTGCCCCCATTGATGCGTGCTGTCAGCGTTGCCTTGAGCCCGTCGAGCAGCTGCGAAGCGTACTTCTGGCCGGGCGAGTACTTCAAGGGCGCGGGCTGCAGCACCGACAGCGCCGGAATCTCATCGAGCTTGTCGAGCCAGTCCTCGTGCAGGTTCACGCCACCAAAGGTATGGGTGGTCAAGGTCAGCAACTGGGGCAGCTCGGGGAGGATGACCTCCGGGGCATCTGGCAAGGCCACTTCGCGCATTTGCGGCAGGGCCGGTGCCTGGCCGATGTTCAGCGTTGGCGCTACCCCAAAGTTCAATACCGGGGCTGCGACGTTGAATTCACTGAACGTGACATCGCGCATGGCACCGTTGAACGTGGCAGGCATGTCCGCAGGCAGCTGCAGCTCCAGCGCTGGCAGGTCGGGAACATCGGGGATGGCCGGCAGATTGGGCGCAGCAAGCGTTGCCCACTGCACGCTGATCTGGGCGGGCTGGTAGACGCTCTTGCCCAGCTCGTTGCTGAAGTTGTCCACCTGCTTGAAGGCCTTGTCGGCAAACGTCAGGGACTGCAGGTACTTGTCCTTGACTATTTCGGCTGGGCCGTTGACATCGGTTGCCATATCAAACTCTCCGTGTTTTGGATTCGAGGGTCAGGATCTCGATGCGATCGAGGGTGAAGGCCTGGCCGGCAGGGTTGCTGAGCGCAAAGCCCAGGTAGTTCTCGCGGATGCCCTTGCCCACCTGGCACCGGGTCTGCCCGCTGCTGCGCAGGGGAAACTGGTACTCCCAGGGGAAGTCGTCGGGGCCCAGCACGCTGAACTGCGCGCAGCCCTCTCCGCGCATAGACAGGTAAGCCATGTCGATGCGCTTTTTGAGGGTGGTCTCGCGCAAGGTGGCCGGCAGCCGGATGCTGGCCACGATGGGCAGGTCCACATCGAGGTCGCCGCCAAAGGCATAAAGGCCCGAGGCCGCACCCGCGTGTGTGGGCGTGACGCTTTGGAACTCGTGGCGGGTGTATTCGCTCACGGCCCCAGTGAGGGTGTTGAGGACAATGGCGTTCATTCTGGGTTGATGTTCGTGGTTTGGTTGACCAGCACGCTGGCATCGAGCGCAGACACACGCCTGACGCCCGTCCTGTCAATGGCAAAGGCCATGGGCTCATCCACAGTGAGGTTCACCGAGACGCCGCCCGCGATCTGGTAGGGCTTGATGAGGAGCAACGCGGCGCCCGTCCAGGGGTCCTTGGCGTAATAGACCTCGATGTTCGGCATGGTGCAGGTGAGAGGCACACAGCGGGGGATGGTCTCGAAGAAAGCGTAGGTCGAATTGACCAAGCGCCCTTCGTTCACTCCCCATTGCTGCGCGTTCTCACGGAAACCTGGGGGTGTACCGAAGCTCCGGCCACTGTTGCTCGTGATCAGCCCTTTTGCGGGTAACTGCCACTCTGGCTCCACGCCGCAGGTCACGCCCCATGACAGACGCGCCCGCTTCCGAGCAATGGCGTCGTCGGTGCGCAGCTGGATGGGAAAGGTAAGCTTGGTATTGCCAAAGCGGATCACCAAGCTGAACTTTGGATTGGGCAAGGGGCAGTTGTTGGATAGGGAGGAATCCGTCCCGTTGTCACGCAGTGCGCCTTTGTTGTGTGTCCATGTATGGGCGTCATAAGCAAACCCGCCAGAATGCTCAGCCGTGCCCTCGGTGTAGACCAGCAGATAGAGCGATGGGTCATAGACGTAGATGCCTCTTGAGAGCAGCTTTGCTGAATAGGACACATCGGAGGTAGTCCAGTTGTCCACCCACAATTCCGCCTGGTTGGTGTGCTCTGCATTCACCTGGCGGGAGGTAAAAGAGCCGCTCTCAGAGACCACCTGCTCCATGATCTGGAATTTCTCCCCAGTGTTGAGCGTCACATAGGAGCTGCGCGAGCGAGAAATCGACCCGCCATCGTTGTGCTCCTTGCTCGCATTGTTTTGAGAGGATCCAGACCAGATGTCAGCGGTCTCGTCATAGTTTCCGGTGGCGCTCAAGGAATAGCGCCCCTCAGACTCGACCACCAGCAGCACCCGCTCGTTACCCGCGAAATAGTTCAATAGGACATTGCGCCCCTTCCAGCTCGATGTTTCGGTGGCGTTCACCGGCCCCGACCCCTTCCAGGTGGTGCGGTACATGGGATCTCCGTTGGCGTCATCCCCGAGGTACTCCCGGTTTGTGATCACCACCATTGGGGCTGAGCGGGTGGACCAGACCGGCTGATTGCGCGAGAGCGTATTGCCCCAAAGGTTGGGACCGATGTTGTATTCAGTGCTCGGGGCCGAGCCGAAGAAATTGATGCGCCAGTCCGCAATAGGATCGACATCAACAAATGCGCCGGTCTGATTAAAGACAAGCTCCGTGCGGGAGAGGCTACCGCCCTGCATGCGGTATTCAGCAATCCGGTAATTGGCTTCTCGCGCCTGCACCCACCGATCCCGGGGCCTGTCATTGAAGTCCCCATCGGTGTAGCCATACACGGCCCTGCCGTCGGAGTTGACCTCTGCCCCGAGCTGCGGAGCATTCGGCACGGCCCATCGAACAACCTGTCCGTTCGCTGGCACCCCCGGCACGATCACCGTGCCCTCTCCTTGGTACACGGCCAGCACGCGGGTGCCATCCTTGCTGATGCAGAAGTCCTCTGCAAAGGGGACGCTCGCAGCCATGTCGCCAATGACTAGGTTCTGGTGGAGCTTGATGTCGAAGGTCTGCTCGACCGGATCCAGTGCATATGGGTTCTCGCTGAGTGGGAACAGTTCCCCGGGCTTGAGCATGGTCAGCCGGTGCAGTTCCAGCCCGCCGCGCGAGCGAACCAGCGTCAGGAGCGTGCGGCTGTCGAGCAGTGCCACCGGCGCGCCGTCGAGCTGAGGGTAGGCCTGGATAAAGCGGCGGTTGCCATAACCACCGTAGCTGGTGATGTAACTGAGCTTGGTGAGCGTCGCGAAGGTGCGGTTCTGGGCCCATGCGGGAAACTTGCCGCCGAAGCTCGATGTGGCGTAAACGCCATCGCGGCTGCCTGCCTGCAGGTCGGTCACTTCCCAGGTCCCGTCTGGCTTGTCGAATTCACCACCCGGGGTAAACAGCTTGCTGATGTAGCTGTCGTTCACCTTGGTGGTCAGCATGATGCCCATCTTGCCAGGCGGCTTGCTCTGGGCATTCACTGGCCAGATCGTCATCACCGTGCTGTTGCCCACCACCATGATTTTGTAGCGGGAGCCGTCAGGCAGCGTGCCCTGCTCGTTGGGGTTCTGCCAGAAGGAGACACGGCTGCGGCCGCAAAACTGCGCAAAGGCGGCCTGTGCCATCCCCATCTGCTCACCCGATGCCCGGCCGCCGATGACACGCAGCGCAGGCGGCGCCGACACTGAGGCGCGCGCTCCCGTGGGGGTGAAGGCGTAGGGGTTCCACAGGCTCATTGCGGAATCGCCAGGTACTGCGGGATGCCGTCCACCTCCCGGAAGGTGGCGCAGACCTCCTGCACATCGGTTTTGTAGCGGTTGGCGGTGAGGCTGGTGGTCTGGCCCTGGTTGAAGCCGGCCACCATCTCCCCGCCGGCAATGCACAGCATGGCCATGCCAGAGCCCGCCCCATCGCCAAACTTGACCTTGTCGCCGCGCACCGCCACGCCCGAGCCCAGCACCACGGGCCCGCGCTTGGTTGGCTGGTACACCAGGCCATCCCAGGTGGTGCCGCCCAGGTACAGCAGGTCCTGGTCTGTGCCCACGTAGACGCCGTCATCGACGGGCTGAATGGCGGTGATCTTGCCGGCCAGCTGCTTGAAGTCGCGCCAGTCGCTCAAGTGCGGGGCATTGGGGCGGCTCGCCCACAGCACGTTGCCCTGGGCCACCAGGACGCGGCCGCGCCAGAAGGCCGTGATCGTGCCCACCGGGAAGCTCTGCGCGCCCAAGGTGCGGCAGGGCAGGACCAGGGCCGCGTTGTTGCCCGCGTACTGGAAGGTGGCCTCCGTGGTGGAGCCGGCCAGATAGGCCCCTTCCCCGTCCTTGCCGCTCAGGTAGACGTTGATCGCATGGCCATCGAGCACCGGCAGCGCGTCGAGGTGCAGGCCGCCCTGGGAGATGGCGATGGGCTCGGAGCTGATGGCCGGGCCTTCGAGGTGATCGGCCAAGCGCACATAGCTCAGGTGGTAGCGGTAGTTGCCGGGGTGCAGCTGGCCAAATCCCACATCTGGCGCGCCCAGGCCTTGCGGCCGGGGCACACTGCGCTCGCGCCCGGCAAGCCCATCCGTCACGCCCTGGATCAAGCCATTGCTGTAGGTCACGCGGCCATCAGGCAGGTCGCAGTACCAGACCCGGTCCGAGCCCATGGCTGGATGAATCACATGCCGGGCGCCATCGGGGTGGATGGCAGTCAGCACCGGGCCCACGGTAGCCAGCATGAAGCCAGCGGCCTGGTGCAGGTTCTTGTGGCAGCGCTCGTCCACCAGGGTCAGACCGCCGCGCCGGGTAATTTCACCGGTAAGGCCGATGTCCACGTTCTCGGCCGCCAGCAGGTCGCTGCCCGACAGCCGGTGCGCGGGCTGCACGTTGTTGATGCCGGTGAATGATTCAAATGTCAGCATTCGCTATCCCTTTCGACCCGCATAGCCCCGATGCCCAGTGCCAAAGACTGGCCCACGCGGAAGGCATAAGACACCGTCAGCCCACCAAACCCAAGCACCTGCGAGCCCTCAACTAGGCCATCCATGCCGGCGAGTGTTGCTGCAACGGGCCCGGCCCGGCAAAGCGACACACCGGGGATGACCACGGAACTGACCACCGACACGCTGCCCATACCCAGTACACGCGCTGACTGCACCATTCCAATGCGCGAAGCTGACACCGCGCCCAGGCCCAAGACCTTGGCGCCGGCCGCATATCCCACCGGCTCGGCCGCCAGTGCGCCGAAGTCCCAGACCATGGAGCCTTGCGCCTGGCCTTCCAAGCTGCCAGGCACCGCGCGCATGGCGCCGATGCCCAGCGCGCGAGAGCCCGACACAGAGAATGCCGTGCTGGCCGGTGGCTGGCTGGCTTCGGCGCTGTGCCAGGGGCTCTGCACCAGGCTGATGCCCGGCAGGTACAGCTCAACGTCCTCGCCGATCTTGGCCGCCAGCGCGCCAAAGCCCCAAACCATGGAGCCCGCGACATCGAACTCGAATACCGCCAGGGGCACGCCCGCCGCGCACAGCGACAGGCCCGGGATGGTGTTCTCTGCTGCGCTGTCCGCGTTGATGGCGGCGCCGTTGATAAGGGGGTAGCTCATGGCTCAATCACTGGTCAAAGACCATCCCGCGCCAGTAGAAGCGGCCATAGAAGCGCCCGGTAGCGGGCGTGTCCACCTTGAACATGATCCTGTTGGCCAAAGCCCCGCTATGCGTGACGGCAAAGCGCTGGATTTGCTTCTCGCCAGAGATGCCAGAGAGCGCCTGCGCGCTCACGAGGTCGCCATCCGCCTCAAGACCAATCGAGATCACCGGCGCGGTGGTTGCGTCGTATTCGTAGCAGATAAAGCCCACTTCGGTCAGCGCTACGCCGGCCGCCACACTGGGCAAGTTCAGCTCGACGGCCAGGGGAATCGTGAGCGGCAGCCATTGGCCCGTCAGAACTGGCTCACCCTCCCCGCTGCTGTCAGGGTTGTACGCCTCGATGGCATAGCCCGAGTTATCAAATCCCGGATCCTCCGCACTCTGCGTGTAAGGAAACTGGGGGTCACTCGCCTCAAACAGGTAGTTGAAGCCGGTGGCCACAGGCGGCGCCACGATGGCCCGGTTCGAATAGGTTTGCCCGGCCTGCCAGGTTTCGATGTTGTCGCCCAGCTCCACAAAGCAGGAGCCGCCCACAGTCTCCACCGACATGTTCATGTCTTGGGAGTAGCGGCCAGCGGAGAAGGTGGTGGTGAGCGCGGCGCCGGGCCGGTGCAGCATTTGCACACCGGCCAGTTGCACCACGCGCGATTCCCGCTCCACCTTGGTGTTCACGAGGAAGCTAGTCCCGCCCGCGCCACCCTCGCCGCCAGTGGTCTTGAAAACGCCGCGGTCATCAGCGCGCAGAAAGCGCCCCAGCATGCCGGCAGTAACCCGCGCTTCCAGCGTGGTGCCAGCCGGCCAGTCAACGGCGGCAAAGGTGTCCTCCTGATTGCGCTTCACGGTGAAGCTGGAGCCATCCTTGGCGGTGATGTAGACGATCTCGATCTGACCAGGAACTGCTGGATTGGACAGGGTTGCCCGCTGCATAAGGCCCTGCGAGAGATTGGCAAAGCGGTCCGCGCTGCCGTCGTCTGGCAGCGTGATGACGGTGTCCTCGCTGCCCAGCGCCACGGTGATGGCGCCGGATGCGTTGTTGGAGAAGGCGTCTATTGCCATGGCGCCTCCTTATGGGATCAGGCTGAAAATCTTGAGTGCGCCGTCGGACCAGCGAAGCGTGAAAGCACCACCGTTGGCCGCGAAGGGGAAGCCGGCCACCTGTGTGATGCGCTGGAGCACGGGCGAAGTCTCTGGCACGCCCGTGTCCTTGTAGAGCAGCACCGAGCCTGGCGAGCCGCTCGCCACAGCCCCGAATTCCACGTCGTCGGCGTTGAACACGCCACCGGTGATGGTGCGGCCAGTCAAGGCTTGGGCAGTGCCCAGCGTGGTGCCCACGTCTGCCAGGAAGCGATAGGTGCCGCTGGAATCAAACGAGGCCGGCAGGAGCGTGACCTTCAGATCGTCGGTGAGAAAGTTCACCCCGGCGCCCAGTACCAGTTCGCCCCCTGCGGGGAAGAATGGTTCAAGCAGCGCTGCAATCTTGAGCGGGCCGTTATCCCATGGAAGCTTGACCGCGCCGCCGTTGGTCGCAAGCGGGAAGCCTGTCACGTTGTCGCGGTACAGCAGCAGCGGGGAGGTGCTGGCGTTGCCCGTGTCCTTGTAGATGACGATGGCCTTGATGGTGCTGCCTGGCACCAGCGGAGCGGTCTCGGCGTCGTCAGCATCAAAGGCCCCGCCTGTGATCGACTTGTTGACCAAGGTGATGTCGTCGCCCACCCGCGTGCCCAGCTGCGAGACGAACTCATGCGCAGCGCTGTAGGTGTAGGCGTCGGTGATGAGAGCAACCTTGATTGTGTCAGTTGCGAAGTTGATGGAGCCCTGGAGCAAGCGCTCCATGCCCTTGGGGTAGCTGGTAGTGATGGCCATGTGAACTCCTAGGGTGAGTTCGTGGCCGCCCGGTTGCCGCCACGTAGAACATGACGACAAGTGTTGATTCAGTGAGAAAAAAGGTCGAACCCCATAGGGGTGAGCACACCTGGATTGACTAAAAGGCCAGATCCAGCAGAAATTGGGCCTGCTTTTTTGCTGCCAGGAACGCTACAGGTAGCGTAGACTTAATCCCTGAGACCCCCTATGTGGTGTCCACGAGTGCCATCTGGCGATAGTCGGAGGCACAAAAAGTTTGACCCGGCAGGATTCGCAGTCCCCCGGGTCAGATCCGTAACGGCAACTTGGTAGTAACGCGGTTTGGATAGTGTCAGTATAGCTTCACCGACATAAAACTCTAGCCTTTTTTAAGGATTCAGAGTCGGTTCTTACATTCGCTACCCAGTCCGCATACCTTTCTTCATGGGAATGAGTATGTTGAAAATATTGATAGTGCTTAGTGGTATCAAGGACTTGGCTGATGCTTTGACAGGGCTTGTTGAGGCTGTTGTGCACATTCTGATCCTCACAACAATCAAACATGTGCCTATCTTCGAGGCCTTTACTGCACTCAACCTTTAAGGGCATTCTTCCGCCCGACCCCATTGGATTGGCGCTGACATGCATCAGCTATATGCTGCGCGCATGGCAGCACTAGTCTTCTGGGGCGCGATCATCCTGATCGTCATCTTCCTTAACATCACCACGCGCGAGCAGCGCCGAGAGATGTGGTCCACCTTCTGGGTGATCATCGTCTTGCTCGGCGCTGGCGGCTTCGTGTGGCAGTTCCTACGTCAGGGCACCCTCAGCTCATAGGGTGGCCAGGCGCTTGGCAATCGCATCCTTCTGAGCGGCAATCTCATCGAGACGACGGCGCTTGGCTTCCGCGCTCATGAGGCGGTCGCCCTCCACCTTCTTGGCCTGCTGCGACAGTTCTGCTACGCGTGTCTTGGCCGCCTCCACGGGGATGCGCTTGGCCAGCGCCTCAGGATTGGCCGCCCCGATCTTGGCCGCTCCTTCCACATCGCCGCTCTTCACTGCCGCCTGGTAGGAAGCCCAAACCTGGCTGATCTCCCGGGCCTGGTCGTACATGGTGCTGACGTAACGGCTGGAGTTGGTCGGCAGGTTCTCCACGAAGTTGCCTGCCAGGAACACATCGCGCATCTGCATCTCGGGGCGATCTCCCCGGCCCATCATCGGCCGCAGCACAGTGTCGGTCGCCGTTGTGAACACGGTGGACAGCCAGCCTGTGTATCCACGCATGAGGAAGTCGATCTGTTTGGGGCTGAGAGCAGAGTAGTCGCCCTTGGCCAGCTTCACCGGATCGGGCAGCCCCCAAGAGCCAAGCAAGCGCGCAACCTCGGAAGTGCGGTCGCTGTAGCGGTCCTGCGGGCGCAGGCGCTCATCAGCGAACCCTTCGATGGCCTTGCCGGAGAAGCTGTCCTTGTTGGCGTAAACGTCCAGCAGCGGCTTGACCGCCTGCGGCGTCGGGTCCATGGCGAAGGTGTTGAAGATCATGTCGCTCAGCCGCTCGCCAAAGCGCTTGCCCGTCATCTCTTTGCTCAGCATCAGCTCTGCCGTGCGCTCGGCCAGCGTGCCGATGGAGCCCACCTCGAACGGCTTGGGAATGCGGAAGGCCTGGTTGCCGATCTTGAACCACCAGTAACTGTCGCGGTCCCAGTCGTCGCGCTTCTTCCAGTCTTCGTCATCCTGGTAGGCGGCCAGCAGGCCCAGGCTGGCCATAGATACCGCACCCGCAATGGCGCCAAAGCGCTTGGGATCTTCAGCGGCCGCCCGGCCCAGCTTGTACAGGCCCTGCATGCGTGCATTGAGGAACGGCACCGTCTGGGTGAGGAATCGCACCATCTCCCACTTGCCGCTCATGGAGAAATCCATCAGGTCGCGCGCCATGAACGAGGCCTCGGCATGGCTGTGGCCCTTGGCGATCAGGCGCTCGTACAGCGCTGCGCGGTTGGCGTTTTCCGTCCGGTCGCCGAATTCCTCGTAGGCTTCCCACAGGCTAGCCATCTGGCTCTTGAGCTTCCCGAACCCATCCTTGTCCAGCATGGTGCCGCCCAGCTTGTCGATCTTGCGACGCAGCGCGCCGGTGTCCTCCTGCGTTCCGAACTTGATGATGCCGCCCGATGCCAACATCGAGGCCTGCGTCTGGCTGTTCTTGTCCATGGCCTTCCAGCCTTGGGCCACGTTGGCAAACGGGTTGTAGCCCAGATCTGACTGCGCCATGGCAGACAGCGAGTCGCGGATCAGGTTGCGGATCTTGAAGGTGGGATTGATCGTCACGCCCATAGTCAGCAGCCGCTTGAACGGCGCCATGCCCTGGGCCAGCTTGCTCGGGGTGTAGTGCAGCGCGGACACAGCGTCCAGCAGGTAAGGGTCTTCGATCATCCAGTGCTCGGTCACACCGTCGCGCATCACCTTTACAGCGCCCTTGGTGTCGGCCGGCACCTGGTAGGCGATGCCCATAGCCTCTGCATCCTTCATCGTGGCCAGCGCTGCGCGGTTGCGCGCGGCTGCCGCGTAAAGGTGGCTCCAGTTTAAAAGCGTGTTCTGCAGCAGGTCAGCGTTGATCTGCTGGGTGCCGCCCTTGAGCTTCTTGAAGGCCTGCTGGTTGATCAGGCCCGAGCTGAACCTGGCGCCCTTGATGTCGCCGTCCTCCATCAGGCGGTAGAACGGCACATAGGGCTGATCCTTCATCAGGTCCATGGCGGCCTGGTCGATCAGGCCGGACTCCTTGGCGATCTTGAGCCCCGCCTCGTTGAAGGCGTTGAGCTCGCGCAGGGCCGCCGCGTAGGCCGGCATGCGCGGCGTGCCATCCTGGAACGATCCCGTGTTGAGGCTTTTCAGGGCAGAGATGTCCTGGTCGGTGAGCAGATTCTCCTTGCCCTCGGCCTTGAGGCGCTCGGCGCGCTGGGCTGCCACCCACTGAAAGAAGCGGTCGTGCTCACCTTTGAGGCTGGCCAGCACCTTGGCAAAGCCGCCATCTTGGATGTTGACATCGGCCACACCGTCTTTCAGGAATGGTTTGCCGTACAGCAAGGCGGCCTCCACCGCGCCGTCGCTGCCCTTGGACAGGCGGGCCAGCATGTATGCATGGGCGCTCACCTCTTTGATCGGAGCGAACTGGTCGACCAGGCCCTGCCGCAGCTTGGTGTCCAGATTCGAACGCATCTCCTTGGCGCGCTCCGCCACGGTCTGCCTGGCCATGGCGCCGAAGGCCTTTTCTGCCGCCTGCTTTTGGGAGGGGTTGTAGTTGTCGGTGATCGTAGCTGCGGCAGCACGGCTGAACTGCACTCCCTCGCCTCCCGGTCCCTTGGTGGGCTCTGCCTTATCCGGCGCCTGTGAGGGGGCAGAATTGCGACGCTCCACCGCTTGCGCTAAACTACGCACGTCCTCTGCAGAGTCGCCCGGGGTAAAACCGCGGGGTGGCGCGAGGGTTTCTCGGGAGCTATCCCGCGGACCCACTCCCCGCTGCAGGGGATTTTTTGCGTCCAGGCTCACCCCATCCTCGCGGGCAGCAGCCTCCAGCCATTCCTTCGCTGGCATCTTCTCGTTTAGTTCCACGGCCTCCAGGGTGTATAGAGAGTGGGCCCTCTCAAGGGTCGTTTCCTTGACGGTCAGTTTCACCAGTTTGGTACGGCCGTCAATTTCCAGAGGAGCGAAGAAGCGATGAATCGCTTGGATATTCAAATCGTCTGAACGATCGGGCTTGCTCCAGCCCCAGGATGCGCGCTCAAAAAGGTTGTCGGCGTTGGCTACAGCCATTGCGTGAGTAGCCGGCGTCTCCGACTTGCTGACTGCTTTGCCACTCAACATCTTGTCTAGGCTGTTTCTGGCGACAACTGCCGTCATGCCTGTGGCTGCATTCGTCAACTCTTTACCCTGAAAAGCCTTGGCGGCCTGGCGCGCCTGCAGGAAGTTGGTCGCTGTGCGCAACGGAGCAATCGAGCCATCCAGTTCGCCGGCATGCTCTGGGTTTTCTCGCTGGGCGATACCAAATGCCAGGTTCACCATGTCCTGCGCTTCGAACTGGCCAGGCTTGCCGGTGATCTTGGCCCACACCTGGCGCAGAGCGGCCCGCACCTGGCCCAGCCAGCGAGCTACGGTGCCGGGCTTGGCCAGCAGATTGGGGCGCACCCCCATCTCCAGCGCCACCTGCACTGCATATGGGAACAGCTCCTGCGACGAATACTGCTGCTGTTGCGCACCTTCGGGCATGGACGACTGCACGCGGGCCTGCGCTTCGCTGTAGACACGCTGCTCCATGCTGCCCTCTGGCGCGCTGGCCCAGCCTTCGATCATCCCGTGCAGCTGCTGCCAGCCCTCGGCGCCGAGCACGGCCTCGCCGTGCTTGTGCATGAGCTCGTGCGCTACAACGCCCGCCTCCTGGCCACGCTGGATGTGGTCAGCGATCAGGAACACCGTCTTGGTCTTGGGGTCGTAGAAGCCCTGGGCGCGGCCGGTGTCGCCGGCGGCCTCCATGGCCACGGGCCCAATCAGCGGCTCCCAGGTCTGGCGGATCTCCGCCGATGTGGCCACGACCACACGGCCCAGCCGGTTGGGCAGGGTGCCAAGGCCGCCGACCAGGTCGCGCACGGCCGCACGCACCGTATCCACGGTTGCGGGCATCTTGATGCGCATAATCGCGGCGGCCAGCTCTGGCGTCATGCCCGGGGTGCCACGGCTGAACTGTGCGGCCTGGGCCTGCGAGGCGCTCAGGCTGGCAGCAGGTTCGCCGGTGCCACTTCGGCCAGGTACAGTTTCAGGCACACGGGCACCAGGCTCTCTGGTATCAGCGCGTTGTCCAGCGGCGGGCTGCGCAGCAGGCTGTCCAGCTGCCTGGCTTGTAGCCGCGTCACTTCGCCCGACTGTCGCAGAAGGGCCAGCGCTTTGCGTGCTGACATCTGCCACCCGTAAATCTGGTGTGGCTGGAGCATTGCGATTTCCTTCGTTGTTTGTTGCGCCATCAGAAGCTTGCGTGCTCGGGAACTCAGCCACCTGCGCCAAGACTTCACGGATAGGCGCCTGCAGGCGAACTACCTTCACCGGCTCGCCGTTGGCACGCTTGGCCAGCCATTGGTGGTGGCCATCCACCACATAGCCATCAGACGACACCAGAATGGAGCGGTCGCCACCGGTGAAGGTGCGTGCGGCATCCACCTTGCGCTGCGAGAACTCCGCCTGTGTGGGCTTGAGATCATTGGCCGGCATCTCTGCCGCCTTGCTATCGATGCCCCGCGCCTTCAAAAAGTTGACCAGGGCTCCACGGTGGGAGGCCTTGATCTGCGGCATCTCTGCGCGCGGAATGCCCAGGGTTCCAGTCTCTGGCGCAAAGGCGCTCCACTCGCCATCGATTTGACCGGAGGCGAGATCTGCCCCGGTCTGCTCCACGCCCGCGCGCTGCGCATCCGCAGCATCCACCTCGGAGACGACTTGCGCCAGGCGCTTGCCGCGCGTCTCGATACCCATGGCGCGCGCCACCGGTGCAGCGCGCAGCATGCTTGAGCGCCAGTTCTCTGGCCAGGCCAGTGCAGGTGCAGCTACTTCCTGCGCTGCAGGCGCCGCTTGGCTTTGCGCGCTTGGCGCTGGCGTTGTTTGCGCTCCAGTGTTCTGAGGCGTGGTGCTGCCATCGTTCAGCCCCGCACGCTCTGGTTGGACTGCTTGCGCTCCTGCTGTTTGCGGGCGTTGCGCTGGGATTTGCTGGGCTTGATCGGTTTGCGGGACAAGGGCTGCTCCTACGGGTTGCGAAATTGCTTCAGGCCCAGTGGCTTCCACGGGAAGGGCTCGGGCTGCGGGAAGGGACTGGGCGGCTCGGGCCAGCGATCCTTGGGTAGCTTGGGCATTGGCTGCTCCATCAACAGCGGTCACTGCTGCGCGGGAAAGCGGGCCGGCGGCAGGGTTCAGCCCCATTCGCTCGGATAGTGGCCGCTCAGGGATCAAAGACTCCATGGCCGCGTTGTCGGCGTTGATGTCGGCCGGGCGGCGCGGCGCCGACGGCAATGGCGCGGCCTCCCCTGCTCCCTTGAAGCCCATGTAGGCGTCCGTCATGCGGCGCACGCGCGCCACCTCGCCCGGCTGCAGCGGGTCTTCGCCGATGCGCACCAGGGAATCATTCAAGCGGGACAGCACCTGCAGGGAGTTGTCGGCGCCGGCGTCCAGCACGTTCTGCAAGCCGGTCAGCACGCGGCCCGTGCGAACGCGCGCATCCACCGCTGCGACGGCGGCATCCTGACCGGCCTGGTCGAACTCGGCCTGCAGCTGCTGGCCAATCGCATCGGCAGCCTGCGCCGGCGCGGCCGCAGTCTCTGGCGTGGCCTCGGCCTGCACATGCTGCTGCAGCCAGGCGTCCTCCATGGCGCTGCGCACTGTGTCGACGGTCTCCTGCGTGCTGAACGGGGTGCCGCTGCGCACAGCCTGCTGCACCTCGGCCAGATAGTCGGGGCGCTCGGCTGGGGTGCCATCCTCGCCATAGTTCTCCCACCAGCGGCGCGCCTGCTGCGCTTGCGGGTCGTTGACTTCGGTGAACTGCTGGCCCGCCAGGCGCAGCCGTTCCTGCTCGCGCTGGTCTTCGGGCAGGTTGGCCAGGTAGCTCTCCACCTCGCCGCGCCGGCCCACGCTGCCATCGGGGAAGGACACCATCTGATCGGGGGGTGCGGTGCCCAGCATCAGGGGCGCGGGCTGGTTTTGCGCTTCCTCGGCAAGGCCGTTGGCGCTGGAGGCCGCATCGCGGGCCAGGTCGTTGGCGTGCTCGCCTTCGGTGCGACGGCCACGAATGTTGGCACCGGCGCCCATGACGCCACCGGCGATGGCACCTTCCACGCCAGCGCGCGCCACGCCATCCCAAATGTCTTTGCCCTCAGCATAGTTCTGCCACATCTGCTCTTGGGTGGACTGGGGCAGTTCCTGCAGCACAGACTCGGACACCATGCCGCCAGCCACACGCCCGGCCAGCGACTTGGCGCCGCCCTCCGCCAGCCGGCCCTTGCCTGCGTTGACGATGGCAGTTTCTGCCGTTTCCAGGCCCAGCTTGTTGGCCACCCGGCCGCCGACGGCGCCCAGCGCACCGGTGCCGACACCAGCGCCCAGGGAGGCCAGCGCATTCTTTTGTTGGTCGTCGCCCTGGTACTGTGCCATCTGCTGGCCAGCGGTGATGGCACCTTCACCGACGCCGGCGGCAATCGGCACGGCCAGCTTCTGGCCTACGGCGCGCTCCAGATACCCTGGCACTGCGGCGCGCGCGGCGCCGCCGGCGGCATTGCCAGCAGCCGCTGCCGCGCCGGCGCCCATCAACGCGCGCCCGACCAGGCCGCCCGCGACCATGCCCGGCAGGGATTCAGCCACCTGGCCAGCGGTGTACCCAGGATTCTGCAGGTAGGCCTTGGCAATGGAGCCGACATCGCCCTGCTCCCAGGCTTCGTCGACAGCCTTGCGGCCCTGCTCGTGCCCAGCAGAGAACTTGGTTTCGTCGGCCCACTTCCCAGGCTGGAAGCCCGTGGCTTTGCCGATGGCGTCAGCTGCAGCGGTCACCGGGCGCGCGCCGCTGACAGCAGCTATGGGGAGGTCAGCCAGGCCAGCGGCCATGCCCGGCAGGCGCTGCACGCCTACCTTGACGGATTTGGCAAGGTCGGAGGCGATGCCGCCTTTGTCGGGCGCAGATAGTGCGCCCGTCTCCCAGTTGGTAGAGGATGTTTGTGGAGCAGCGAAGCTGCCTTTTTCCCAATCTGTTTCAGCCATGCCCCCAGTGTTCCGGGAGCGGCTGCCCCAGTCGAACCCCAGAGGGGGTGAGGATTCAGGGTGCCCGACCAAGCCAAGCCGCCTATAGTGTTGCTACCAGGCCAACATCCGGAAGCAACGACACGCAGAGGCGCAGGCGCACATGGAAATCACGAAGATCCGAGAATTGGCACAACGCTTTCGGACAGCCATCGAAAACGTCCCGGTGAAATCGAGGCCTATCGGTATGGAGCTTTTCCCTCGAGGCGCTTGTGGGGACACGTCATTGCTCTTCGGTGCCTACTTGGTTGACCACTCGATCACAGGCTTCAAATGGATGAGCGGGTGCAGGGGCGATGTTCGCGACAACACCTGGACATCTCACGCATGGCTCCAGCGCGACAACCTTGTGGTGGACCTGACAGCGGATCAGTTCCCCGATGCACCCATGGGATTGATCATCATGAGCCCTTCCCCTTGGCACGCTCAGTTCAATGGCGAGGATGGTGGCAGCGGAGACTTTCGGGATCGGAGCAACGTCGACCAGCTGGCCAGGCTGTACAGGAGACTGCTTCAAGATCTACCGAGTCTGCCTTGAGGCGGACATGAAAAAACCCGCCGAAGCGGGTTTCCTAAATCAATCACGGTAAATTATCTAGCACCCGCTGGTCGCGGCATAACTATTGGAGAGCTTACGTATTCACTTTCGAAGACTTTTGAGTAGCCACGAGCCAAACAGTCATGAGAGTAAATGGTGCGAAGCAGCCACAACTGTTGCCACATAGGATCATCAGGCGGCAATAGCTCTACGCTCAAACCCAACTTCATTGCTTCGGAAGCATCAATAACAGAACCGTGCGAATGGTATTGATCTCGACTTGCCAATCTTTGGACAATAACATCCACGTGAGCCTCATCCTTGTCCTTTAGCATCTTGGCTTTGAGCAATTGCGAAGCTAGTTTTTTGGTCTGCTGAATACCAGCCTGTGCACTGAGAAGAACTAACGGGTCAATGCCCTCAATTTTCACAATGAAATCACAAGGCATGTTGTTCAAGTGCGGATCAATTGGGCCGAGCTCCGAATCCAAGCCCATCACAATGCTTGAGCCACAGAAAGCAATCACAGTTCCATTGCTCTTTGCGCGCCTTGGGACTACAACCCGCACATCCTTACCTGAGCTGGTAATGACAGAACACACTTTTTCTGTCGCGTCTGTAAAACCACCATTAGTCTCTAACAACAGATCAATTTTGTCAGTTCTTGACGCCCTAAGCAATTCAGACAGATATATATCATCTGATGGTTCTATCTGAGCTTCTGACCGGTCGCAATCCGAAAAATAAACAAGTAGCTCTCGCCCACTTAACTTTTGAATATCCGAAATCAAAAGTTGACGTAAATAACGATCTTTATTTTGCACCCAGAAAAGGGGTGACTGAGCAGGCTTTAGAGTGCCGCGAGGAAATGGAAGATTCTCGGTAGATGCTTGGATTGGGTTATTCACAAAGCAGGAACTTCTTGATCAAGGATTCGGACAGGAGCAGCCTTGGACTGTTCCTCACGCAGCTTGCGTTGAGCTTGCGCCACTTGCCTCAAAGACTCTTCAAGGCGAGCTGCCAAAGGGTCTTTTGAAGGACGCTCAACAAAAACGGTTGCGGTCTCCGGGCGGGAGATCACTCGTTGGTTAAAAAGGCTCACGCCATTTGCATTGAAGAGAAGAGCTGAGGTCATAGTCATCTCCCACACACTTCAGACTGAAGCATCGAAGGTCCTAATTTGTTCGCAATCAATAGATCAATACTATTGAGCGCTGTGACTGCCTCGCGGCTAGTCATGCGATTTGTATCATTGATGGTACTGTGTACGAGCACAGTGTAATAGCGCGAAGCCTTATGCTGCAATAATTTTGATGTACTTTTACACCGTTTTCATCATACGGTTAGATGTAACACTTTCCGATGCGGGACAAAACATGCGATCAATTTCGATGATCTTTTTTGCAGTGTTCGCCTCTCCTGCTATGGCAGCGAGCTACGCCACCTGCATCCTGGACAAGGCCCCTGCAGCGCAGAACGACGTTGCGGCCCACGCCATCATGCAGTCGTGCCTGGCTGAGCACCCTGGCGGCATCGAGGCCATACCTCAAGGCTCTGGCCGTGGCGCTCTTGGCTTCAAGTCAGGGGCCGAGTGCACTGCCAAGAAGGCTGTGGACACTCGGAGCAATCAGGCTGCCACTCTGGTGGCCATTGCTTGCCGGCGGCTGTATGACACTGACTGGGAAGGTGGTGTGCTTACACCGCCTCCAGCCAAGTAAAGGTAGCCCTACGCGTTCGGCACCCAGGTCTGGCCATTCCAAACCGCTGTCTTGCCGTTGACAGTAGAAACTGTGCCAACGGGTCGGCTAGCCGGATTACCCAGCTCTCCAGGTGCATGCTGCGCGCCCTGCCCAGGCTGCTGCACCCATTGCCCCGTCTGCCGGTTGAACACTGTCGAGGGCGTGTTGTAGGCCCGGCCGCTGAGGGCGTCGACCTGCTGGCCACCTGGCACCACAAGGTAGGGATCTGCCTGCGTCTGCTTGCCCTCCATGGCCAACATCGTGTCGACCAGCGAGCGGCGGCGCGCGGGATCCGGCTCGGTCATGATGCGGTTGCGCATCTGCTCGGTCTGGCCTGCGGCCCGGTTGGCGTAGCCTGCGGTCACTGCATCCTGGTCGAGTCGCTGCTGAGAGAGCATTGCCTGCACCAAGCTGCGCGAGTTGGCACCGTCCTGCTGCATGCCTTCACGCTGCAGGTTGGAGTTGACCTGGTTCGTTGCGGCATCGAGGCCAGGTTGTGCACCGCGCGCCGCGAGGTCCGCGCGCTGCGCGTCTTGAAAAGCTGACTGCGCTGCCGATGGGCCATTGATCCGGCCACGCCGAGAATCGAAGGCACCGCCGTTGTTCGTGATAGAGCTGGCCGAGACTTCCAGGTTGCGCAGGTTGTTGCGCGCTTCCCAGTCATTGCCGCTGTGCGCAGCTTGGGGGGCGCCGAACTGCGGCACCTGTGGCGCGGCCTGCTGCTGGAGCGCGCGCTGCACGAGAGGGTTGCTGCTCCCCACAAAACCACCGCCCGGCTCGGCGCCGTTGATGGAGATATTGCCGCCAACGTTGGTACCGCTGTAGCTGTTGCCAATTCGAGAGACCAGACCAGTCATGGCAGGCGCCGCTGGAGCGGGCGCTGCAGCAGGATTGGTGGACGGCACCGGTGGACCCGCTTCGCCTTGCTGCTGGTAGGTGTAGTTGCTTGGGCTCGGGGCGGCAGCAGGCGCCGCCGGTGCGGGTGCTGGCTCAGCGGCGGACCGGCCAACACCGACTGCAGCCGCCAGCCCCGCCGCCGGCGCATAGGGCGCGGCGGGAGCGGCGGCCCCGAAGGCGCGCGCAACCAGCCCGCCAGCGCGTGCGGCCGAGCCAGGCACAGCGGCAGCACCAGGGATTGCATTCAGGGTGTTGGTGACATTGCGCCCCAGCTCGCTGTTCATGGGATTGTTTTGCGAGCCATCAGGCATTGGTGTGCGCTTGTCGTAATCCGTGGGGATCATCTGCACCAGAGGGTTGCGATAGGCTGCTGCCGCATCGCCATAAGAGGTAGCCATCATCTTTCCTTTCTTAAGCGATCGGGCCGGGCATCATCTCGTCACCAGTCCGAACCCACTCTTCATTGCGACCGCTGGCCTTGCGTCCAAATTCTTCTTCGAACCTGGCCAGCGCTGAGGCGGCCTTGTTGGGGTCAAAGAGATCGGAGTCGGTGCGGCTGTATGCGCGGTAGAGCAACCAGCCCACGAGAGCTGAGTGCAGTTCGCGTCGGATCTCGGGGCTGTCGCCGCACCCCTGCATAGGCTTCTTTGGCAGCCGCTGCACGGTCAGCTTGATCGTGCATGCCTTGCCTGGCCGTGGCCACAGGAACAGTTGGTCGGTGGTCACGCCGGCCACCAAGTGGGTCGGAACCTCCCGTGCCGGATGGGATTGCCACCCTGGGAAGAAGGCGTCCATCTCATCGACGTTCAACGGCTGCAGCACCTGGCCATCCACGAAAGCACGAATGACGCGGATCGCCAGCGGGTTCAAGTCGATGGCTTCGGCGCCGGGTTCAACCTGAACCGTGCACCAGGGCGAAGACGAATCCCGCAGCAGCTGGCCACGCCTGCATGCTTCGTCCTGGGCTTCATTGGCATAGATCGCCAGCAGCTCATCGTCGCAAAGCACCGGGTCGAACTGATCCAGCGACTCAGCCCGGTACAGCTTGATCAGTTCTTTGAGGGTCATCGCACGCTTTCAGATCAGGAAGCGAGCACCGAGCGCAGCCAGGCGCTGCCCTTGGGGTTGTCGTCGCGGTTCACCTGGAAGGGGTAGCGCAGGCTCTTGGCCTGCTTGAGCACGTTCATCTGCTCGCCCAAGCGGTCGTCCAGGTCCTGGTCATAGCCGGTTTCCTTGGCACGCGCCAGGCGCTCGACATACTTGCGCTTGACCACAATGGGCACATCGCGGCGGAACATCTGCAGCACGCCATTGACGGCCACCTGCACGAAAGGCGCCTCGTTGTCCTTGCCGCCGGAGAGCACCGTCACCATCACAGGCTCGTTCATGAAGGCTTCCAGCTCGGCGTCCTTGAAGGTCACAGGCGAGTCGATGACTTCGGGGGAGAAGTCGGGCACGACACCAAACTCCATGGCCGGCGTTGCGCCCAGGTATTCGTTGGTAGAGTCGACTTCGGGTTTGCGTGGTGCGGTGGCCATGGTTCTTGCTTTCATCAGATCTTGAGAGGAAGGCCCAGGGCAGACGAATCTACCCCGGGCCCAGTTGCTTACAGGCTTACAGCGCGCTCACGCCCGCTTCGGCCACAGCCATCCAGCCTTCATTCAGCATGGTGCAAGCCATGTAGAACTTGGCGCCCACGAAGCCGCGCTGGCCCAGGGGATCGCTCTTGTCCTTCTGGCCTGGCGGGATGTAGGTGGGGTCCAAGGCATCCGCGCCGCGCAGCGACAGTTGGCCCCAGGCGTCCTCACCCACCACGATGAATGGATACACATCCACCTTCGTCTCACCCATCAGGCCGGTAGCGCCGATGTCAACGCCCGCATCTGCGTATGGCGCCAGTTCCGGGCTGGTGATGAAGCGGTAGTTCTCCACACTGCCCAGCTCATAAGCGCTTACCGGCTTACGGGTGCCGTACTCTGCCACTGACGTGAAACCTGGCAGGTCGCGAATATCTGCCTCGGCGTCCGTACTGGTGAACACCAAGTAAGCTGCTTCGACCGGCTGAGTCGCGATGTTCGCCGAAGGCGCCAGAATGCCGGTGATGCGCTTGGCGTGGTTTGCCTGCAGGTTACGGCTGATCTTGCGCAGCAGTGGCAGCGTGATCTTGGCATTCACCGCTGCGCGCGATGCGCCGCCACCAGCATAGAAGACATTGGTGCACGCCTTCAGGGTGCCGTAGCGAATCATCTCGCGCACCAGCGCAATGCGCTCACCGCACTGCTTCTTCATCTCGGCGGGCACGTCGTCCTCGTAGGTGTCCACCGTTTGGTCGGTGAGCTGATAGAGGCAGCCGTACTGCTTGAGCGTCACGGTGATGTCCTGGGGCACCAGAGTGTCGGCCGCAGGCGTTACGCCTTCGGTCAGCTCGTGAGCTGCAGGCTCAGCCTTGGGGCGGTTGCGGGTGTTCCAATCGGTGTTCGTCGCGCCGTAAGGCAGGTAGCGACGGTGCACGATTGTCTTGCCCTGGTTCTTGGGCATACCGCGTTGCTGGCCAGTGATGCCCAGCACTTCGCACGGTACAGCGTGACCGAGGATTTCGCCCTTGAGTTTGCCAATCCGGGCAGCCGGATCAGTGCTCTTGAATTCAGCCATGAATCTTCTCCTTCAGATCCGGCTCAGCGCCGGTTGAGTGTTGCTTGAAATGCGGCCTGGAATGCCTCTTCTTCGGTGGGCGCAGACTGAGGGCGAGGTGCATTGCCAGTAGGCGTCACGGCAGCCTTGAGCCGCTGCTGACCACGCGCGGCCTTTTCGGCGGCACTCGATCGCGCGGTGACAAACTGGTCGTACTGGCCAATGACGGCTGCCACACCGTCGGCGGTGGTGGCTTCTGCAAAGGCCTGTTGCGCCTGCTCCTCCTGTGCAGCCAGCCAGACATTGAATTCCGGCGACTGCACCTTCTCGCGCCAACCCTTGTGCATGCGGTCCATCACAGCCATCTCAATCGCCATGGGGTCTTGCTCGGCCTGCACCGGCGCTGCATCCGTGGCCACGGGCTGCTGCGGTTGGGCTGGCGGGGCGACCGGCGGTTGAGGCTGCACTGCGCCGTACCGGGCATGGATGTACTTGGCCACATCGGGATAGTCCTGCTCGAACTGCTGCAGCTCCGCCGAAAGCTCGGGCGCCGGTGCAGGCGTCGGGGCGGCGGCGGGCGCTGCGGGCTGGGACTGCAGGCGGCCATTGAGCTCGCCGATCTTCCCATTGGCCCTGCGCAGTTGTTGCGCGAGGTCTTCCACCTTTGCGGCTTGTCCCATCAGACGCTGGACTTCGCTGCGCTTGTAGCCCTCGAACACAATCGGATCGTCTTCCTCACCAGATGCGGCAGGGGCAGCGCCCTCGCCTGCATCCGCGTTGGGTTGATCCTCAGTGCCAGGGGCCGCAGGCGCGGCAGCTTCTGCTGCTGGTGCCGTTGCAGCTTCCTCGGCGGCCGGCGCTGCCGGTGCGGGGGAAGGCAGTGGCGTGCCAGATGTTTCAGCGAAGCTGCGTTCGAAAGCTTCCTGCTCCTGCTGGTTTGCGTCCATGTGTCATGCACTCCTACGTTGAATGCCGAGGTCAGTAGCCATAGCTACCATCGTCGGCGGGCTCTGCCGGGGCTGGATTACCCAACGCCAGCAAGTCTTTCCAAGAAGCGATGCGCCCGCGCAGGTCGGCGGTGCGCAAGGCATCCAGGCTTTGGCTGTCGTTCTTCTCCCGCAATGTGGCGATTTGCGTCCGAGCGTGCTGCTCGATGGCGCGCCAGGTCGGGGAATGTGGATCGATAGCCGTTGTCATGGCAGCCAGTTTTCCCCAACCAGCGCATTCAAGCGAACCCTAGACGGGTGTCACAGATAGCTGCCGTCCACTGCTGGCGTCTCAATGCCCTGCCGCACGCCGACGAGTGGGCTCTCTGGGTTTGCCGGTGTGAGCGGATTTGTGTTGGTCGGCAGCTCACCGGCTGCTGGCTGATGCTCCGGCACCGCCCAGCCAGATGGCTGCGGCACGATGGGCGCAGCATCCTGATCCTTGAACCCTGTCGAGTGCGCCAAGCCATCGGCCAAGCTGGCAACACCCGGGTTCAGCAAGATGCGCTCTCCTGTCTGCACGCTGCTGTACAGCGTCTCCATGCCTGTATTGGTTGCATCTGCATCGGCTTTGCGCGCCTGCGCTTCGAGCAGCTTGGCCTTGGCCTGCAGCGTTGGGTCTTGGCCTTGCTGGCTGCTCTGGGCCTTCTGCTCTTCCGTGAGCTGGAAGTTCGTCGGGTCAAGGCGCTGACCCTTGCACAGCTCGGCTGCCAGCTTGGCCGGATCGAGGCCATAGCTCGGATTGGCCGCCACCTGCAGCAGCGTCATCAGGAACTGCTGCTGAGCGTCACGCTCCACCAGGGCGCTGGACGCGCGCACATCGATCTGGAAGTCGCCCTTGATGCTGTCGTCTTCCGAGTAGGTCATCATCCAGTCGAAGTAGCGCTGGATGTGCGGCCGGGTCATGTAGTCATCGAAGCGCTTGGCCAGGCGCCGCAGCACGCTGGTGGCGTTGTTGTTCTGCATCTGCATGCCGCCCAGGGTGTTGGGTGCATCGCCGCGGATACCCTGCAGCATCGCAGGCATGCCGGTGGTGTCCTCAGCCATCTTGAGGGCAAAGGTGATGATGTTCATCAGCGGGCCCTGTACGCTGGGCACCACGAAGGCATTGAACGCTGCCCGCACATCCCGCGCGTCCGCATTGGCTTCGGCGCGCCAGGTCTTGCCCGGCGTCAGGTTGTAGGAGCCGTTCTGTGGCGTGACGCCGTTGCCAATGATCACCTGCGGCGAGGCCGATAAGCCAGCGTTGTCCATCATGGCGCGCGCGGCGCCATTGAGCATACGCTGTGCAGTACGGATCTGCCGGGCGATGCCCAGGCCCCAGGGCATGCCGGGGCGGCGCTGCCAGGCCAGCACGTCGTAGGGAAACTCGCCATCCTCTTGGGGGCTGAGCACCACCTTAACCAAGCGGTCATTGATCATGACAGCCATAGTGGGCACGCGGTCCTCGTCGCTCTCCTCCATCTCCACACCCAGGCGGTTCAGGTGCTCTCGCGCGCAGTGGCCGTAGAAGATCCACATCTCGAACTCGTCTTCGCCTGGGCGGTAGACCGATTCTGTGCCTTCGCGGGTGCGTGACGGTCCCTCGCGCAAAGCGCCCAGCAGAGCCGTAGCGTCGTAGCTGGAGTCGGCCAGCATCTCCTTGATCTGGCGGCGGCCGATAAACTCGCGCTCCCAGGTGTAGCTGCCATGGTGGATGTTCTCGCCGCAGGCAGGGTCCGGGAAGAAGTTCCAGCAGTCGATGCGCTTGGAGCCGGGCTTGATCTCGTCCACCTTGATGAACTCGGTCATGCCGGTGGCTGGATCCTTGCGGGTCATACGGGCTGTGCGCGTCACGGGGAACGGACCCTTGAGCACGCCAGAGCCAAGGCGGGCCGAGTCCTCGATGACCTGACGCACTTCGCCGTGCCAGTTGCTCTCCACCAGCGGATCCTCGATGGCAGTCTGCATGCGCTCTGCTGCCTGCTTGGCCTGGGCTGCCTGGCTTTCCATGTGCTGCTGCGCGGCGGCCGGATCGGTCAACCCCAGCGCGCCGGCCAACTGCGTCAGCTGCATGTTGCTCAGGCGTGGCAGCGGCGTCGGCTTGATCTCCCAGGCCCGGTCATCCGTCGGCAGCAGCATGTCGGCAACCCGCGCGCTGGCCGCATCCACATAGGGGCGCGTGATGTTCAGGAACACGACGGACCGCACAGGCCCCTTGTCTTTGGCCTGGCCGCCGATGATGGCCGCCTTGCGGCTGCGGTAAAGCTGGTTGGCGTTTTGGAAGGCGCGGTTGGCATCGTCAATGCCCTGGTAATACTCTTCATCCTCGGTCCATTCTTCCTCGATGCCCGAGCCAGCGCGGCCGGCGATGGCCTCACGGCGCTTGGAGAGCAGCGTCAGAACGAACTCGGCGCGCAAGTCGCGTTGGGGTTCGGCGTCATTGCCTTGGGGCTGCAGGCCCCCTTGTGTTTCAGTGGCTTGCATCTCAATACCCCATTTCTCGATCCAGTGGAGCCCAGTCGCCGCCGGTGGCGCGCTGTGGCACAGGCCTGGTGATCGCCTTGCGTTTCATCATGGTGGCGTAGCGGCTCGCGCTCATCAAGTCGTCGAGCTTCTTCACCACCTTGCCATCCTTGCGGTGGTACAGCTTGAACTCCTGGAACCAGTCGTTCAGGTGGGAAAACACCTTCCACCGTCCCGTCTGCATGCGCTCGAGCATGTCGATCAACCCTGCTTCCACTCCATTCGTTCCATCGTCAAAGGTGGCGCGATCCTTGAGCATGCGCAGGCCGGCCTTGGCATATTGAACGGCCAACTGCTCGCCAGAGCCTTTGTCGTGTTGCTCGCCGTCGTGAGGCCAGGCAGTGGGAACCCAATCGCCCCAGGCTTTGATGGTGCTGGCGTGGATAACCGGCGTAGCATGGCTCAGCCTATGTGCCTGCACCACGTAGATGCAATCGCTGTCGCGGTCCCAGGCGAGTTGCACAGCGGCCGTTGGGTGATCCCAGCCAAAGTCCAGGCCGTTGATTCGCACCCAATGCGCAGGAATCGGGAAAGCCGGCACCTTGATGCTGCCCTCTTCCACCGGGAAGATGCGGCCGCTGCCCAAGGTTGGAATGCCGCGTGCTCGTGCTTCGCGTTCATGCGGAGGCGAGCTGTCCCACAGCTCCTTTTTGGTCTTCGCATCGAGATGGGGCACATCGTCCCACCCTGCGGTGACAAGGTATCGAGATGCGGTTACTGCAGGCACAGAGCTTCCTCCTTCGCCTCTTGCTCGCCCTCAAGGAACATCATCACCGTGCCGGTTGTCCCCTCCAGAGGGGTGAAGGTGATGTAAACGATCCCATTGGTGGTGGCCGTTCGAATGAGGCATTCGCTGTAAACCTCCAGCGGCGGCTCCTCGTCGAGCCAGATGCCATCGCGCTCGGTGCCTTCAAAGCTGCCGCGCCCTTGTTGGTAGGACTTCAAGCCCAGCTCGGAGAACTTCCCGCTCACATGCTTGACATACACGGTGTCAGCCAGATCAGTAACACCCTGCTTCCACCCCACCCGCTCTATGCAGTCGGCATAGACCAAGCCAGTGCCGCTGAAGCACTTGGAAGTACCTGACCCCACCACCGGGCCGAACAACTTGTTCTGCACGATGTCCCGGGTGGTTTCGTTGGTTTTGCCTGCCGCCCAGAAACGCACGGGCCCGGCAAAGCGTCGGCCTTCCCACCAGTCCGGGTAGCGCCCGGTCAGATGCAGTGCTGTCTCGTAGCCACCCATCCCCTCCGTTTTCCCAACACGATTGGCGGCCATGGCGCACCGCTCGCGGTAGGTGGCGCCGGCGCGGAAGAACTCCATGTGCTTCGGGTAAAGCTCACGACGCAGCGGCCCAGTCGCTGGATACATACCGTCTATCTTGCGTCGAGACAGCTCCAGCTCAATGGCCGCAAGCATTGCGCTGCGCTGCTCTTGAGGCAGGTCGGCCAAATTCATACACCGCCCTTCAGGGCGTCGCGCATCGCGAAGAGGTCGGCCGTTGAGAACGTTGCGACACCAGGATCTGCTGGCGGCAGCAGCTCCTCCTTGATCCCATAGGCCTGGCGCTCCAGCCCCACCAGAATCCGGAGCGACTCCGAGAGGGAGCGCATGGTGCTGCTGCGGCTGGACAGGGATGCAGCCTTGCTTGCTGCTTCTGCCAGCTTGGAGCGCTGCTCCTTGGTCATTTCCTCAGCGGGCGTGCCGCGCAGGATCGCTACGACTTCAGCCATCAGCTTGGGATTAACGCTCTGCTGCTCCAGCTCAGCCATCAGGCCCATGCAGATGGACCGGCTGCGCTGAATGTCCGCCCGCTCAGCCAAGCGCACCGAAGCCTGTGTTGAAGCTGCCGCCTCTACCGTCTCCCGCTCTGCTGCCGGAGACGCATTGTTAACAGGGGTGTTAACCAAGGCTGCGTTAACCAGTGCGTCGGCCTTGGATTGGATCTTCGCCGAGAGGTCGCGCGTCCATCCCAGTTTCTTGGCGCGCTTGGCAATGTTGACGTGGCTGGTGCCGGAGCCTTCGGCGATTTCGCGCAGGCTCTTGATGCCCGCCCGGTAGTCCAGCTCAATGCGCTCCCAGTCCACAGCCTGGCGTGCAGGCGCGAGGTTTTGTTTGCTGTCGGTCGATGTCTTGGGCGTGGTCATTGGACGAATGATCCATGCCGGGCTTCCCCAGGTCGAACCCTATCGGGGGTAGGTGTTGCCACCTGTGGGAGACGCTACCCGATCAAGGCCATCTGGTTGCTTTTCTGAGCCTCTTTCAGTTGCCGCGCCAGAGCAGCCTGCGCGCGCTCCATGTCGCTGATGCGATCGGCCAGCGCCCGGTTGCGCACCGTGGCTTCCACCAGCAGCGCTGCCACATCATTCTGTGTTTGCAGCTGGGCATACTGCAGGGCAAAGCCGCCCAGCTGGCGGGCCAGGGCCCGCGCCTCTGGGGTGAAGAGGCGCAGCTCCTGATCCCCGATCTCGATCAGCACCATGTTGTTGTGCAGGTCGGTCACGGAGATGGCCCGGGGCTCGGGCAACGGGTCCACCACTTCATAGACGCCATCGACCAGGCGCCGCATGCGCCCTTCTTCGATCCAGCGGCTGACGTGGTCGTCGACCTTGGTGTAAGGGAAGTCTGTGAGCTCCATCAACCGCTGACGACTGATCGCCTGACCAGCTTCGCGCAGCGAGACAATGCAGTCCCAGATAATCTGACCTGTGGAGTTGGTGCTAACGGTAGTATTCATCATCATTTCCCGGTAAACTGAGTTTGCTCAGGTCTCAGACCGGGAAACGCCACCTTCGGGTGGCTTTCCTTTTTTCAGCCGTCCATAAGCCGGCGCACCGTGACGTTGAGGGCATCGACCTCGTCCATCTTCTTGATCCGCCACATGGCGCGCTGGCCGTGCCACCCGTTACGGCTTCCCTGGTGGCAGTCCTTGCACAGGGCCACTGTCGTGTACTGGCTCCCCTGCTTTACGTGGTGGGCATCGCTGGGTCCCGGCTCGTCGCAGACGCTGCAGGGCAGTTCCTTGACCCTGGCCAGGTGGTCGCGCTCTTTGGCGTTGAGGCGGTTCAGCATGCTGCGCACCCTCCCCTTGCCAGTGCAAACACGCAGTTGGGCTGCGTGCGCAGGGCCAGCGCCACCGTTTCTGCCGCGTTCAAGGGCGCCGGTGGCTCCGCTTTGACGGGTTTGTCAGTGCTGGCCATGGCCTCCAGCATGGTCTGGCTGCCGTCGGCCAGCTGGTACTTGACGGGCCTTCGGCTGCGATCGACGCTCATGAGGCCCAAGCTCACGGCCCGGGTGCAGTAGGTCCAGGTGTGGCGCGGCTCGATCTCTCCCGTCATGCGCGCGGTGATCTCCGAGCAGGTGCAGGAACCGAGCTTGCCGACGATATCCAGCACTTCGAGAAAGCGCTGCCCCAGTGGGCGGCCAGTGGTGTGGGTCATTGGCGGAACTCCCCAAAAAACGATTCCATGCTGGCCCAGCGCTGCTGGGCGTTCTGTGTGGGCCACAGGACCAGCTGTGCATGCTCAGTCCACAGGAACTGGTCAATGTCGCGATGCAGCTCACAGAAGGCTGCTTCGTCCATGCTCTCGAAGTCCATGCTCTTGGGCACAGCGTTGGGCTTGCCGTCCAAGCCGGGCACGAAGTCGCAGTGGCCGGCGCCCATAAGGAGCCAGGCGCGCAGCTTACCGGCGTCGTCGAAGGCCTCGGTGCGGTCCAGCAGCCGGTTGATCCTCAGGAAGAAGAACCGGTGATGCTCGGGCGAACGCGGCAGCCAGAACTGGAAGCCCAAGGTTTCGCCGGGCTTGAGGCTGTTCACCGCGTTCTTGAACCTGGCATAGGCCCGGTGCCCAGCAGCGTCGGAGCCGCAGAGCTTGCCGTCCTGGCCTTTGGTGATGACGAGGCGGGTCATGCCAGCTCCTGGCGGCCCCAGTGGGCCAGCAGCACACTCTCAGCGCGGTTGTGGTCTTTGGCGCGGGCCAGCGACGCGGCAGCCTCTGGGTGCTTGGTACGGGCCAGCGCGAGCGACTCGCCCTTTTCCTTGCCCACGCCCAAATCCTTCTTCCACTGGCGCGGCGCAACGTACCGCACCTTGTATTTCAAGCACTCCAGCACCGATTCGATGGCGCCCAGCGAGCGCAGCAGGCTACCTTGCGTCTGCACAGCGTTGTTGGCACCGCCCATGGTGCCCACTTGCTCGAGCACGACGGTGGGCAGGCCATCTTCTGCCGGGCAGTGCTTGAGCAGCAGCTGGCACAGCGCGCGGCCGTCGATCTTGCGCTTGACCAGCGCTTTGGGGCCGGCACCAGGTGCTGCCATGGTGGGTAAGTCGAACACAACACGCACGCCGTTGTGGTCGGTGACGGCGATCGCGCCTGTCAAACCTGGGTCAATTCCAATAATGATCATTGGTGGTCGCTCCTATTTTTAGATGTCGTCGGTGTAGTGGCTGGCCTTGCGGCGGCCGAGATCTGGTGTGCTGAGCGGCTCTGCGCTGTCGGTCCAGTGCTGGTAGGCGCCGTCGAAGGCCAGCGGCACGCTGCCAACGCGGCCCTGGCGGTTCTTGGCGAAATCGACTTCGACGACCTTGCCGCCGTGGGACGAGATGTGGTTCAGGCTGAGCAGCATCACAACGTCCGCGTCTTCCTCGATCGCGCCCGATTCCTTGAGGTCGGACAGCTGAGGCTTACCGCCCACGCGGCTCTCCAGGCCACGGTTGAGCTGGCTGAGCGCGATGATCGTGATGCCCAGCTGCTTGGCCAAGGCCTTGAGCCCGCGGCTGATCTCCTCGATCTGGTGGTGCCGCTTGTCGTTGGTCTTGCGGGAGCCGCACAGCTGGATGTAGTCGAGCACCAGCAGCTTGATACCGTGCTGGCGGACCAGCGCCCGGGCCTTGGCCTGAATGTCGGCCAGCGTCAGAGCCGGCTGGTCATCCAGGAACAGCGGAAGCTTGACCATGCGGTCGATAGCGGCCGTCAGCCGGGCCCAGTCCTGGTCTCGCATCTGCCCGGTGATGATGTTGTCCAGGAAGATGCGGCCGGTGTTGGCGCCGATGCGATCCATCAGGTCAGCCTTGGGCATTTCCTGCGACAGAAAGCCCGCGCCGACACCGTCGGCTGCCAGGTTCAGGGCAATTTGCATCGCCAGTGAGGACTTGCCCACTGCAGGCCGGGCAGCCAGGATGATCAGCTTGCCGGGGCGCAGGCCACCGTTTAGCCGCTTGTCCAGGCCTGGGATGCCGGTGCGAATGCCTGGCTCGATCTCCCCACGGGAGAGCTGCTCCACACGCTCACACAGTGCAGCGGCCATGTCGCCCACCGCCACCGGCGCCTGCCGGCCGCGATTGACCGCCAGCGACTGCAGCTTGGCCTGGGCCTGGTCCAGGCGCTCGGCCGAATCCAAGCCGGGCGTCACTGCCAGCTCGCGCACCTCCCACGCTGCGTCCATCAGCCCGCGACTCATCGAGCGCTCGAGCACCACCTCGGCGTAGCGCTTGACGCTGCTGAGGCTGAACGACACCTGCGAAATGCCGTTGAGGTAGTCCAGCTGGATATCGGCGTGGCCGGCCTCCTGCAGGGCCACCAGCACGCTCACCACATCCGCCGGCTTGCCGGAGATCACCTGCGTGGCGATGGTCGTGAAGATCTTCGCGTGGCGCGGGTCGTGGAAGTGACGCGCCTCGAGCGTGTCGCCCACTTCGTCGAACAGGTCGTTGTTGAGCATCAGCGCGCCCAGCACGCTGGTTTCAGCTTCTGGCGACCAGGGAGCTACGGTGCCGTCTGCGGCCAAAGCGTCATGCGGTTGCATGGTCGGCCTCCTGCTCCTTGCGCTTGGCCACACGGGCGTCGAGCACCTGCTTGTGCTGCAGGCCTGTCGAGGACCAGCTCACCACCCCGCCCTCACCGGTGAACCACAGCGAGAACCAGCGGTCCTTCACCGAGTTGGCAAAGGTGCCCACCCAGTCCTTGTAGCGCTTTGCTTTGTACTGCGAATCCTCGGTGTAGCGCTCGCGGAACACCACCCAGGCCACCTGCAGCATTTCGTCGCTGATGCCGGCGTCTTGGGCCCAGGTCCGGATCGAGTGATCGTCCGGCACCGGCTTTACGCCCTTCTCGCGGCAGTCGGCCAGGAACTTGGCCAAGGTGGTCTCTTCACGTTTTTGTCGCCCAGAGGGGGAAGGTGCTGGCGATTTCGCCACGCGCCCCTCCTCTGAACGTAGTGAAGAGGAGGTATCTTGTTTCTGTTCCTGTTCCTGTTCCTGATTAAGAAACCCTTCCGAAACGGTTTCGCAATGGTTGTGAATGTCCTCTTCGCTCATACCCATGTATGGGCCGCAAACCCGCATGAAATCTGATTTCCAGGTGCAAGCGGCAGGCAGTTGGGACGCCACCTTGATGGCGGACTTTTTCTGATTGGGGTTCTCCAGCGGATTCCACTCGAAGTGCTTGATGACCCATACCCATTTCGTCGTTTCGCAACGGTTAGAGAAACCCTTCCGAAACAGTTCGTCAAACCCTTGCTTAACCCTTTCCTGACTCCATTTCAGGTCTTCACATGCATAGCCGTCTGGGATGCGGAAGACGCCGGCAATGGTGCCGTGGGGACAAGTCAGCAAATACAGGGCCAGCATGCGCCCGTCCTCAGATAGTTCACCAATGCTCGCACTGGTCCAGAACGCGGTATGCACTTTGCCGTAGTCACGCATGGCGGCGGTCCTCTAGGTTGGACTTCCGCGCATTGCAAGACTGGCACAGGCACTGCAGGTTGTCAGGGTGATGGCTGCCGCCATTGCGGCGGGAGATGATGTGGTCGGCTACCAAGTTGTCTGTGCTGTTGCAGCGGACACACTTGTGGCCGTCACGGGCGATGACAAACTCGCGCAGCGCGAGGTGCCCAGGGCATTTGCCGGGCTTCAAGCGCCCGAGGATCTGGGGCACAAGCCAAGCGCGGCCGTTGTGGTCTGTCCAGTACTCGGGGATGCCATTGGCAGGATTACGCATGAGGCAAACCCCTCTCTGCAGCCATCTGCGCTTTGCGCTCTGGCGATCGGCTGTTGATCAGCGCATACATGGTCTTGCGATTGCGCTCGGCGCTCTCGTGGAACAGCGGGTCCTTGGTGAGCTCGAAGTCCACCAGGTCGGCGTGCATCAGCAGGCCCTGAGCCTTGATGCGCAGTTCCATGGCTTGGTCAGCAGGCGCCATGGCGTTTGGCAACTCATCGAAGCTCACGATCATTGCAGGCAGGTCCTGCTCACCCTCCGGCCCGATGATCCGGATCATTGACATTTGGGCGTTCATGACTGCTCCACAGCCTGCTCGTAGGCGTCGGCAAAGGCTTCTGCAGCTGCTGTGCCCATAGGCCAGGGGCATGCTTGTTCGATGGGGGTGCCGGCCGCGCGCGCTCGCTGGGCCAGGCTCTGGATGTATTCGAGGCTCACGACATCAGGCATGGGTGCCTCCTGCGGAATCCGAATCGAGTGGATTGCCCTCGCAGAGCTTGAGCGTCAAAGTAGCGCCATGCCACTTCTGGTTCGCCCACTCGTTCATCACCTCGTTGACAACCGTGCCCCGGTCGGCGTTCACGCCTTGGAAAGCTTTGCGGTGCTCGGCCGCGGCACTGATCACCTGGAGGGTGGTCTTTGGCACGCTCGCGCGCACGCACTCGAACTTGTCTTCCGACTGGGGCTCAACGAACTCCAGCGCCTTTGCAGCGATCGCCGCGAAAGGGTTGTCGCCCGCTTTATCGCACTGGATCTGGGCGGCCTCCCATTGGCGCTGCGCCCAGTTGGCCAGCACTTCGTTGATAACGCGGCTGCGGCTGCAGTCGGCATCGCTGTAGCGCAGGCGGAAGTGCACTTCGGCGTCGATCATGTTCAGGGTGAACTTGTGCATGTTCACGCGCAGCTCCGAGCGGTCGAGGTTCGGATTTGCTTCTCGGGCGAAGCTGGGCGCTTCGTTGTCTTTGCTCAGTGTCATTTTTGGGTCCTTGTTGTGGTCAAGGTTGCTCAGGGGATGGGTGATGGCCAGGTGGATCAGCGGGCTGAGGACTGGCGCGAATGGCTGGCAGCAAAACGGGACCTTGCGAACCGATCGGCGCTGGCAAAATCGCGTCAGGTCAGTCCTGCTGCGCCGCTCTCAATCGGGTGCAGCAATGCCTGCGCTCGCTGCTAAATCAAGTTCTGGGAACCGCGTCTCACGAACACCGCAGATGGCGCATTGCCGAATGCCATTGATGGCAAAACCAATGGAGGCCGGGACATAGACGTGGCCGAGAGCCGCGCATTGCGTCACCAGCGCCTCCCGTTTGGCGTCGATCTCTTTGGATGCGGCGGCGATGATTGCTACGCGTTCGTTCGTAAGGGCTTGAAGGGCGTCAACGATCGCTTGACGCTGTTGGGTTTCGGTGCCTTCAGGTTCAAACATGAGGGACCTCCACAGACGCCCTGGCGCCCAGCACCCTGTCAGGCACAGCAATGCCAGTACGGACGCATGCGGCAATCACGCGATCAACCAGCCGTGCTGGAAGCACGTCTGGCCACTGCGAAATGGCTTGCGGGTTGATACCAATGGCTTTGGCGGCTACGGCCACCGAGCCACCCAACAATTCAATGGCGTCTGCTTTTTTCATTCCCAAATGTTAGCACGCTTACAATCATGAAAGCAAGCACACTAACCATCAATGCAAGTAAGCTCACTTTCGTGAGCACACTTCAAGAACGAATCGCAGAAATCATGGCAGCGGCCAATCTGACAGTCGGCCAAATCGCCGAGCTGACAGGGGTGTCGTCGTCTGCTGTTACGCAATGGAAAGATGGTCCGACCAAGACCATCAAGGCATCTCCCGCGACAAAGCTTGCCGCCAAGACGGGCTACAGCGCGATCTGGATATCCACTGGTGAAGGCGCCAAGCGTTTGGCACCGCAGCATTCGTCAATCTCGTCTGAAGTAGGTGATCGGATCGAACTTCGAGAAATGAGGAAGATACCGGTGGTGGGCGAAGTAAAAGGCGGGGACGACGGATACCTGGAAAAGCTCGAATATCCGGTGGGACACGGCGAGGGCTTTGTGCTTTACCCGACGAACGACCCGAACGCTTATGCAGTTCGAGTGCGTGGAGATTCGATGCATCCAAGATACCGGGCCGGCGAGTTCGTGATCGTCGAACCGAACATTGAACCGCAGGAAGGCGATGACGTAGTGGTGGCGTGCACCAACGGCAAGAAAATGCTCAAGCAGTTGAACTGGCGTCGGGATGGCGAAATCCAGTTGCTTTCCATCAACAATGGCTACGGCCCGCTCACTGTCTATGAGCACGAAATTCAAGCGATCCAGCTGGTGGCAGGCAGAGCGCGTCGCAATGCTCTGCAGTTTTAGCTCGAACGTTTATCGAGGTGCCACATGAATGAAAAGGATGTGTGCCTTGCTTCTCTCCAGCGCCATGTGCCACACACATTTGTAGCGATGCAACACCTGGTTATGGCCATGGACGACTATGTCAAAAGCATGGGTAAGAAGACCATCTTCGGTAAGGACAAGGCGCCAGCGGCCTACGAGAAGTACCTTCAACACCTGCAGCGAACTTGCCTTGCGCTACAGCGAGACGGGCAAGTCTCCCCCAGTGCAACCTCTGAAGAAATCATACTGAAGCTGCAATCAGTCCTTGCTCTCTTCAAAAGAGCATTTCCGAATTGGCCCAATGCCTACATGTACTTCGAATGGTCAACGACGGAAGACAAGAGCAATACCGCTGGGCTGATCACTCTTCTTGTGGGTTGAGCATCAGCGCTGTTGTGTGACTGATCTATACCGGCTACCTACGCACTGACTGCGTCCCCTACACCCAAATGCACCGCCGCAAAGGCGGCTTTTTTTTGCCTACGCCCAGAAATGTTAGCCTACTTAAAAATATTTCGTAAGCATGCTTGACTTTAGATGTAAGTAGGCTAACAATACTGCTTAACGACACCATACAGCACAACAGTTCTGCAGGTGGCGCCACCGGCCAGATGGTCAACCGGCGTCGAAAGATGGGAAGGCAGAAGAAGGCGAAGGCCCGCTGCTGAGGAGCCATGAAGGTGTTGCCCCTGCACCGCAGAGGATGGGGCGTTGTTAGGTCTGGTGCCGGGCGACCGGGAAAAGCTAGACCGAAAACCAAAGCTCTGCAGATGAGGGCTTTGGTTTTCTAAGGAGAAGCAATGCTAGATCACGGAGTACTGAATGTTCCGCTGTCCAAGCGCGGGAACATCGACAACCAGATTGACCGCTACAAGCGTGAGCAGGCAATCGCGAAGCGCAACGAACTCGACGCTCGGAAGGCTGAATTCAACGCCAAAAAGACCAAGGCGTTGGCCCTGATTGCCGAGCTATCTGATGAGCGCGCCAAGGAGTTAATGACGATGCACAAGCTGACCCGCAAGCAGCTTGATGAGGTACTTATGTCCATCGCCAGAACCAAACCTGATGCATTCCTGCGGCGCGGCATCTAACGCCATCGGCGCTCCCCTCTGGGCGACATCAGAGGGATAACTAAAGCGCTTTCCCGCGAGAGCTTTTTGGTTTGGAAGGGAGAACGTCATGTAGGAAAGATGGCCCGCACGAGCCTATCGTGCCCCGGCCTGCAGGGTTAGCAGGACCATCATCGAAGCGGCGGCACCGAAGCAATGGAAACATGCAACGGGGGTGCACCACAGTCAAAACGCGAGGGATGATGACCTCGGGAAGGCAATCAGTCCATGCCCAAGACGGTGCGAAAGCGCGGGCGCATGGCTTGCGAGGCACGTCAGACAGTGTCATAGCCGGGAATGGCCGTCCGGCCCGCTTCGATGATGGAGATTTTCAGATAGCCACATACCAAGGGTCATCCCTTTACATTCAAAATCTACTGTATAGAATCACAGCATTAAAGGAGATGATATGCAGTGCATTCCTGGCGACTTGGCTGTCGTCGTCAACGATCACGAGTACCCAGGCAACAACGGTGCCCTGCTCCGCGTTCTGAAAAGCGCCAAGCCGGAATTTGGCAATACGCCCTACGACTGGCTGTGTGAACCACTTTCCACATTCCACTTTTCCAAGACCATCAAGCCCGGCATGCCTTGCGTGATTCTTTACCGCGACGTGGAGCTCAAGCCGCTGCGAGACGGCGACGGCCAAGATGAAACACTGTCTTGGCTGACCACACCAGAGTCGCTGCAACCAGCCTGACTTTGAGAACCCTCCCGCCCGATACCCCTCGGGCGTTTGAGCCACCCTCACCGGTGGCTCTTTTTTATTCCCCTGAGCGCTGCCCTCCAGTCGGCGCCTTCGCCCGCCCCCACAGCGGGCTTTTTTATTTCTAGGAGAAGCCCATGAACGACTTGTCCATTCACCGCGCGCTGGCTCGCGGGCAGCGCCGCTGGGACGGCATGGAGCCGGACGACGACGATCCGCCCGCGTCGATGGCCAGCCTGCTGGAGTTGCAGCAAGAGAACTTCAAGCTGCGTGACCAGCTGGCCCAGGTGGTTGAAGAGGCCCGCGACCTGTCTGAAACCGCAAACCGAATTCGCTGCTGCACCGGGGATCGGATGCTGCGCCTTTGCAACGAGATTGAGGGTATTGATGATGACGACGCGCAATAAACAGGACGGCGGAAGCGCATTCCCTGTCTGGGATAGCACCGCCATGCACCGAATCGGGATGGCGGCAAGCCAGGACATCGAGGATTCAGCTGAACGCGACCGGGAATACATCCGGGCCACTGCTCAAGCCGCACAGGGTATGACGCTTCGCGACCACTTCGCAGGCTTAGCCATGCAGGCGTATCTCAGTGGTCATGACAGGGGGGAATTCAGCTATGAGGAATGGGCAAAAGCCTCATACGAAATGGCCGACGCCTTGATCAAAGTCCGGGAGGCCAAATCATGAAGCGCATCCCCTTCCCCGCTGATGTCAGCGACACCACACGGCGCTACCCGTGCACTCAGGAACAGGCCTTTGGCCCGTACCAGCGTCAATCTGTGATTGTGCCCATGGGTCCACCTGTAGACGGCCAAGCCTCGGCATGGCTTTCCGCCCTGGTCGTCTACATCGCGGTAGCTGCGCTTGCCCTGCTGAGCGGCTGCACTGGCGCAGATGCAGGTGAGCAGCCCCAGCCCAAGCACCTGGTCGCCCAGCAGGAGCAGCGCCGGGCCGCCGCTGCGGCACAGCTTTGCGGCCCAGGCCAAGCGGCCGTCTGGCACGACAGCACTGAAATGCAATGCATGCGCGAGGTGAACCCTTGAGAACCATTCTTCACGCCTTCCTCTGGAAGCGCCATCTCGGCGCTTTCTTTTTGCGCGGCAGCCTGGCTTGCGACATCGGCCCGCGTTTTCTGATTTCCGCTCACCACCAATGACCACCACTTGAGAACACCATGACACAAACATCTAACGAGCTCGCAATCAGCGGCACCAGCAGCACTGGCCTTGTGCTCAGCAACGACACCATGGACAAGGCTTTCCGCATGGCGGAACTGATGGCCTCTGGCCGGGCCACCGTGCCAAAGCACCTGCAAGGCAGCGCCGCTGACTGCATGGCCGTAACCCTCCAGGCGCTGCAGTGGAATATGTCCCCGTTCGCAGTGGCTCAGAAGACCCATTTGGTCAACGGCACACTGGGCTATGAAGCGCAGCTGATCATTGCGGTCCTGCAGTCCACAGGCGCGATCGTTGGAGAGTTCGAGTACGAGTACCAAGGTGACGGAGACAACCTGCAGTGCCGTGCCGGAGCCACTCCTCGGGGCAAAACCCAGATCAAATGGGGCGAGTGGCTGGCTCTCAAGTCAATCACCACAAAGAACTCACCACTTTGGAAAACCAATCCACGCCAGCAAATTGCGTATTTGCAAGCGAAGAATTGGTCCCGCCTGTACACGCCCGGTGCAATTTTGGGCGTTTACACCCCAGATGAACTGGCCCACCCCCAGCCTGTCGAGAAACACATGGGCCCAGTCGATGAGGTCAAGGATCCCTACCCGCAAGACCAGTTCGAGGCGAACTTCTTGAAGTGGAAAGAGGTGATCACCGGCGGCCGCAAGACCGCAGACCAGCTGATCGCCTTCACCTACTCCCGTAACCCCAACCTGGAATTCACGGAAGAGCAGGTCAAAAAGCTTCGTGCGCTGGACCTTAAGCCTGCAGCGGCTGCCCAGCAGGAAGTGACGGATGTTCAGCCCAAGAGCGCGCCGGCCGCCGACGCGCCTGCACTGAGCCCTGAAAAGCTGCAAGCCGATATGGCAGCGGCCACCGACTTGGAGAAGCTCTACGAGCTGGGCAGTCTGCTCGATGCAATCCCCGACGAAGCGCAGCGCCTGCGCCTGAACGAAGTTTTCGACGCTCGCGTGGCCGAGCTGGAAGGTCAATAAATGGAAGTCGTGAATCTCACACAAGGCACGCCGGCATGGCATGCGCACCGGGCCGCCCACTTCAACGCCAGCGACGCGCCGGCCATGATGGGCTGCAGCAGCTACACCTCGCGCTCGGAGCTGATCCAGCGACTGGCCACCGGCATCGTGCCGGAAGTGGATGCAGCCACACAGCGCCGCTTTGACGCTGGGCACCAGTTTGAAAATTTGGCCCGGCCTGCTGCTGAGCTGATCGTCGGCGAGGAACTGGCACCCCTGGTGGGCACTAATGGTAAGTACAGCGCGAGCTTTGACGGCCTGACCCTGATGGGCGAGACGGCGTGGGAGCACAAGAGCCTGAACGACCGACTGCGCGATGCAATGACGCCCAGCGCAACGGGCGCCGACCTGCCGCTGGAGTACCAGGTGCAGATGGAGCACCAGGCCATGGTCGCTGAAACTGTGGAGCGCACGCTGTTCCTGGCCAGCAAGTGGGTGGTGAACAGAAGCACAGGTGAATGGGAGTGCGAAGAGCAGCGCAGCTGCTGGTATACGCCGAACCCTGAACTGCGCGCCAAGATCGTTGCCGGGTGGGCACAGCTGGAACAAGAGGTTGCCGCGTACCAGCCGGAGGCCGAAGCACCCAAGCCCGCGCCTGAGGCCAAGCTGCGCGACGCCCTGCCGGCGCTGCGCCTGGATGCGAAGGGTGAGATCACCACCAGCAATCTGGATGAGTTCAAGGCCGGCGCGCTGGCACGCATCAACAGCATCAACACGGTGCTGGAAACCGACCAGCAGTTTGCTGAGGCCGACGACGATGCCAAGTGGTTGCGCGGTGTTGCTGACGCCATGAAGCAGGCTGGCAAGCGAGTGCGCGCCAACATGCAGAGCGTGGATGAAGCGTTGACGGTGCTCGAGCAGCTGGACAAGATCGCCACGACCAAGGCCCTCGATCTGGAAAAGCGAGTGAAGTCCGAGAAGGATGCGCGCAAGCAGACGCTGGTGCTGCAGGCTCAGCAGGATCTGGACAGCCATACCGCAGCGCTCAACCAGCGGCTCGGTACCAACTGGCTGCCGCGCCTGGCCGGCGGATTCGCCGAGGTGATCAAAGGCCTGAAGTCGCTCGACAGCATGCGCGACAAGGTGGCGGTGGCGCTGACCAATGCCAAGGTGGACGCGAACGCGCTGGCCGACCAACTGGAGGCCAACCGCAAGCACCTGGTGCAGGACAGCGGTGACTGGATCACCCTCTTCCCAGACTTCGCCACCGTGGGCGCCAAGGCCTCCGAGGACTTTCAGGCGCTGGCCGCCATGCGGATTGGCCAGCACCAGGCGGCAGAAGCCAAGAAACTGGAGGCTGAGCGCGAGCGCATCCGGGCTGAGGAAGAAGCCAAGGCCAAACGCGAAGCAGACGCCCGAGCAGCTCAAGAAGCGGCCGAGCGCGACCGGAAACTTGAAGCCGAGCGTGCCCGCATCCGCGCCGAAGAGCAGGCAAAGGCCCAAGCTGATGCGGCGGAAGAGCGCAAGCGCATTCAGGAGCAAGCCCAGAGCGCAAAGGCTGAGATCGCTCAGGCTGCACAGACCGGGGCACTGGCTAAGCCAGTGGCCAATGATCTTGCCCGCCTGGCCACCAGCAATGCTGCAGAGGCAGTGGCCGGGATCGACGCCAAGCAGGTGATCAATGCAGCCCAAACCAGCGCGGCAGCCCAGGCGGATGAAAGCGTGATCAGCATCGGCAAGATCAACACCACCTTGAAGGCCGGCGGCATCGATGTGCTGGTGAATGCCGGCACGCTCGACAGCCTGGGCATCAGCTACCGCAAGGAGCGCAACTCCGTCCAGATGCCTGAATCCAGCTTCCCACGCCTGTGCCTGGCCTTGGCGATGCGCCTGCAGAAGATGGCCAACGAATACACGCATCAAACCGTGTGACAACGCCGGTCCAGTGCCGGCCCCTCCCCGCGCAGCCCCACAACAGGCTGCGCTTTTTTCCATCCCGACAAGGAAATTACCGTGAACAAGTCCGAACTGATCGAACACATCGCCGACAACGCCAAACTCACCAAAGCAGAAGCCGGCCGCGCCCTCCACGCCGTGACAGCGGCCATCACCGACACGCTGCGCAGCGGCCACTCGCTGCAGATCATGGGTTTTGGCACCTTCGAGGTGGTGCGCCGCGCCGGCCGCCCAGGTCGCAATCCGCGCACAGGCGAATCGGTGCGCATCGAAGAATCCAAGGCCCCCAAGTTCCGCCCCGGCAAGGAGTTGAAGGCGGCGGTGAACTGACCGCCTCGAACTTAGCACCAGCCGCCCGCCTCGCGCGGGCATTTTTTCGCCCACTGAGACCCCAAAAATGACACTTGCACTCGCATACGACACAGAGACAACTGGGCTGGCTCTGTTTAAAGAACCTAGCGATCACCCTGACCAACCGCACATCGTGCAGCTGGGCGCCATCTTGGTCGACCTTGACACCCGGGCCACCATCGCCAGCATGGACGTGATCATCCGCCCCGATGGCTGGACCATTCCTGACGAGGTGGCCCAGGTGCATGGCATCACCACCGAGCGTGCGCTCGCCGTCGGCATTCCTGAGCGCACAGCGCTCGAGATGTTTATGACCTTGTGGGATGGCCGCCTGCTGCTGGGCCACAACGAGAGCTTCGATCGCCGCATCTTGCGCATCGCCCAGCATCGCTTCCCCGCCAGCGTCTGCGATGACCAGCGCGACAAATGGAAGGCTGCCAACAGCCACTGCACGCAGCTGCTGTCCACACCGATCCTGCAGCTGCCGCCCACGGAAAAGATGAAGGCAGCGCGGCGCTTCCACCACAAGAGCGCCAACCTCCGCGAGGCCTACGAGCACTTCATGGGCAAGCCGCTGGTTGACGCGCACAGCGCCATGTCCGACTGCCGGGCAGCGCTCGATGTGTTCTTCGCCATCCAGGATCTGAAGGCAGCTCAGGCTGCGTGAAGGCCCTCAACTTCAAAGGAGCACCATGCCCTTCCAACTTACAGAGCCCACCAAGGTCACGATCGTCAATGCCAACCCCCGTCGCGAGCTGCACGGCGAAGAAAAGGTCCGCGCGATCGACATTGCGTTCGTGATCACCGGGTCGAACGATTTGCTGGACCTGCTTGAACCAGGTCTGCGTGAGCACCACTTCTGCAACAAGGCAGCCCAGGCCGGCCAGGTGGAGCTGCCAGATATCGCGATCCCGCTGCCGAATATCCGCTACCCACAATTGCCTCTGGCCTACCACTACGCGAAGGGCCAAAAATGGCGCGGCTATCGCTTCATCTGGGACTGGGGCACCGAAGGCGAGCACGTCGACTTCACCGATGCCGTGCTGTGCGGCCTGCAGTATGAACTGGTCGAAGGCGGAAGCGTGACCATCAAGGGCACCATCCAGTACAACGGCGACGAGCTGCAGGACAACGACACCTTCGGCGAGCTTTCAGGCCTGGCCGCCGAGGGCGAAATCTACATCAAGCTGCTGGCACCGGCCGAAGTCATGCTGGCCAAGAAGGGCTACCGCGCCGGCAAGCCTGACACGCCATCGTCTGGCAGCGACAGTGACGATGGTGGCCAGCAGGATCTGGACGGGCTCGATTCCGATGGCGAAGGATTGACACCGGAGAAGGCTTTCGCCAACTCCCTGGAGGATGACTCACCGATCTGATAGCAGTGCAAGCACGGGGCCTGGGCGGGCCTCGTGCCCAGTTCTATAAGCCCAGCGGCACCCGAGTACCGTCCTTGGCGACCAGCGCGTTGGTATCGCCCGGCACCAGTTTCACACCCAACAGCGTCTGCACCGCGTCAGTCGATGCCGGGCTACCCAGCCCTTTGCGCACAATCTTGCGCGTCTCTATGAAGTCTTTCAGGGACGCTGCATCAAGCTCGATGCACTGAGGGTAAGCGTTGTCATGTTGAGACCAGTGCGCGCGGATGGCACTGACCATGGTGTCGTAAAGCGTCATAGCGACAAGTCTACCGCCCCCAGTGGGCCCCTATTCACAGCCCGCCCTGAGCAATCGAGGCGGGCTCTTCCATTCCACCTCATGGCTGCCTACTACAACGAGATAGAGCCGTATGCAGCCCAATGGCTGCGCAATCTCATCGCTGCGGGCCACATCGCCCCGGGTGATGTGGACGAAAGGAGTATTGAAGATGTTCACCCCAATGACCTCAAGCCCTACACCCAGTGCCACTTCTTCGCAGGCGTTGGAGTCTGGAGCCTCGCGCTGCGGCACGCAGGTTGGCCAGACACTCGACCTGTTTGGACTGGATCAGCCCCGTGCCAGCCTTTCAGTGGTGCCGGAAACAAGACCGGAACAAAAGACGAGAGGCACCTCTGGCCCATCTTCGCAGAGCTCATCGAAGTCTGTCGGCCATCCATCGTTATGGGAGAGCAAGTCGCCAGCAACCTTGTCACTGGAAGCCGATCAGGTCAGGATTTGCAGCGACTGTGGGAAAGAAAAGCCCGTCTCGGAATTCTCGCTGACTGGCTGGAAAAAGACCTACCGATCGCTGTGCAAGGAGTGTCGGAATACAACCGCGAGAGTCTTGCATCAAATGCGGAAAGGCTCAACTGCAACGAGGGCCTCAAGGCTAGTAGCTGCAGCGAAAGCAAGAGCGGCGGCGAAAGGGCTTCCGTTTTCCATAACGGTAGAGTGGGTGCAAAAAGTTCTGGATTCAGGGGCTTGCGAAGCAACCGGGATAGCGTTCGACCTGATGACTCCACGAGGCTGGAACACCCCCTCGCTGGACCAAATTCAGGCTGGTGCGGGATACACCATGGAGAACACTCGGGTGGTCTTGTTCGGCTTGAACGCCGCCTGCGGCACATGGGGGGAGAACAAGATGATCGAGATGAGCAGGTCGATTATGTCTCGACGCAGAGAGCAATCCAACGAGCTTCAGAGGCGACTGACAGAGAAATTGAAGGTCGAGACGGCGCGGCTTGGGTCGACACTTTACAAACTGACTTGGAAGGAATGGGTTACTCCTTCGGGGCGGTTGCGTTCCCGTCTGCGGGCGTCGGTGCGCCGCACATCCGCGACCGAACCTACTGGCTGGCCTACTCCAACGGCGCGCGACCACTTCCCGGCGCACACAGCGCAATACATCGCCGCAAAGAAGGCACAGGGGCATGGGATGGCAAACCTAAACGACTTAATGCAGTTGACTGGCTGGCCGACACCCAACAGCACGATTGTGGACGCCAAACCCAACCCGCCGATAACGTCAGGACGCAAGCCAACCGATCCCCAGATCAGCACGGCAGACATAGCAGTCCATCTTTGCGGATGGGGTACACCGACAGCGAGCGAACCGGGGGGCACGGGCGAACAGTATGTGGCGCGATCGAAGGCAACGACGGGCAACGCGGCCCCCACGATGCTGACGCACCAGGTGCAGAGCTATCTGCCGGGCCCGGCCCGGTTAACGGCCTCTGGCGAGCTGCTGATTGGCTCCTGTGCCGGGATGGAAAGTGGCGGCCAGTTGAACCCAGCACATTCCCGCTGGCTCATGGGGCTGCCGCCCGAGTGGGACGCCTGCGCGCCTACGGAAATGCCATCAACGCGCAAGCCGCGCAAACCTTCATCGAAGCAGCAATGAGCTGCATCCCATAGATTCCAAGCCCGCCCTGAGCGGGCATTTCCATTTCTGGAGCCCAACATGGCTGAAAACAACTCTTCCGCTCCCCTCAAGACTGCCGAGGGGGCTGAACATCCGCACCTGATCGCGCTGCGCACCATCGCAGAGTATCCCGCCACCGACTCGCTGATGAATATGGATGCCGCAAATATGCGCAGGATAGCGGCCCAGGCAGTGGCAGCACAGGCAGCGCCCGCAGCAGTGGCTACTCCTGATCAGATCGCGTTTCTCAATTCAGATCGTGATGGCTGGATTGAGGCTCACGCAAAAATCTATCGGGCGTATCAAGACTTGCGCAACGCTGCCGACGACCTGCTCACATGCGTCATGCACGATGGGGTCCTGGTCGATCCCGAGCACCCCAAGCGTATCGCTGTCGAGGCAGTCAAAGCCGCCCTTTGCACCACCCCAGCCCTTCCAGCTACCGAGGATTCCTCGGCAGGTGACCTGGCAGAGGTGCAGGCCGAGCCGGTTAGCAGTGACCCAGTTGCTTGGCACAGTAAGCTGTACGGCACCTGCTGGATGCACAAACAGCCATACCACCTGGACGCAGGAACACATTTCTTCGTGCGCGGGAATCCTAATCCAGTTGCCACTGTACTGAGTGGCGCTGCAATTCAGTGGCATACGGGCACTGCTGCCCTTGAGCACGGAACATTCTTCTACACAGCACCCCAGGCCCAGCCCGCTGATGCGCTGACCCGAGCCGCACTTGATGTGCT
>NZ_JBGTYN010000028.1:0-58546 GCF_041730275.1 Comamonas sp. SY3
CCTACGACATCAGCATTATGAATGCTGCGCTCTAACCAACTGAGCTATACGACCGGCAGAACGAAATTATATACCGAAAATTTGGCCTGGCGATCAATGTCACCAGCTTTTGTCAAAATGGGGTGATGGGGCGTGGCAGGTGCCGGGCATGCCCAGTCCCGTTGGTCTGGCCTCCACGGCACCGTCACGTCGATCAGCTGTTGCTGAACTGGGCCTGGCGCTTGTTGACGAAGGCGTCCATGCCTTCCTTCTGGTCGTTGGTGGCGAACAGCGCATGGAACAGGCGGCGCTCGAACATCACGCCGTCGTTGAGGCTGCCTTCAAACGCACGGTTCACCGATTCCTTGGCGGCCATCACGGCCAGTTGCGAGAAGCCGCTGATGATGATGGCCGCGCCCAGTGCTTCTTCCATCAGCTTGTCGACCGGCACCACGCGGCTGACCAGGCTGGCTCGTTCGGCCTCGTCGGCGTTCATCATGCGGCCGGTGAGGGCCAGGTCCATGGCCTTGGCCTTGCCCACGGCGCGCGGCAGGCGCTGCGTGCCGCCGGCGCCGGGGATGACGCCCAGCTTGATCTCGGGCTGGCCAAAGCGGGCGTTGTCGGCGGCGATGATGAAGTCGCACATCATCGCCAGCTCGCAGCCACCACCCAGTGCATAGCCACTGACGGCGGCAATCACCGGCTTGCGGATGCTGCGGATCGCCTCCCAGTTGCGGGTGATGTAGTCGCCGCCATAGGCATCGGCAAAGCTGTACTTGGCCATCGCGCCAATGTCGGCACCGGCGGCAAAGGCTTTTTCGCTGCCGGTGATGATCATGCAGCCAATGTTCTTGTCGGCATCAAAGGCCTTGAGCGCCTCACCCAGCTCGTTCATCAGCTGGTCGTTCAGCGCGTTCAGCGCCTTGGGGCGGTTCAGCGTGATGATGCCCACCTTTTCGGCTTCGACGCGCACTTCGATCATTTCATAGGCCACGGTCTGTCTCCTTGGGTTTGTGGGGCAGCAGCGGCCTGCTGGCGCCCGCATGGTCGACAGGCATCCTACACCAAGCAGGCTGTTGCGGCGCAGCAGCCTGCACAAGATGGCGCTTTTTGGGTGCTGGTGGGCGTGCCGCCACCCGTGATCAGCGCCCGTCCAGCCAAAGGTTGACCAGATTCACATCGGTGACAGCCAAGGTGACGGTATCGCTCTGGCTGGCAGTTTTTGGAGCCTTCTTGCGGCCTTTGCCCGGGGCGCTGGCGGCGCGGGCCGGCAAGGCCAGTGGCAGGCGCAGCAGGCGCTTGTCGCGCGCCACCAGCGCCAGCACCTGCTGGGCGTCACCGGCATACAGCGGCAGGTCGTCGAGTTTGTGCAGGCGCCAGCCGATGCTGTCGGTGCTGGCCTGCAGTGGCTCGATGCCGATCCATTCGTCGCCCGCCATCATGCCGGCGGCCTCGGCCGCGCCACCGCGCAGCACCACCTTGATGCTGATACCCGCTGCGCCCTCGGCCACCCGCAGGCCCAGCTGCTGGGCGATCTGGGGCTTGTCGGGCTGGCAGTCCACGCCATGGGCCTGCAGCAGCGCGGCTACCGGCAGGTCCAGCTTGCCGTGCACCCAGGCGCTGATGTCGGCGGCCCAGCTGCGGCCGGTCAGCTCGTTCAGCACATCGATCAGGTCCTGCTCGCGCATGGGGCCGGCCTTGCAGCGCCGGTACAGCGCCCGCATCACCGCATCCAGCCCGCTGTGGCCTGCACGGCGCAGGCTCAGGTCCAGGCACAGCGCCACCAGCGATCCCTTGGTGTAGTAGCTGACGGTCGCGTTGGGCGTGTTCTCGTCCTGGCGGTAGTACTTGACCCAGGCGTCAAAGCTCGACTCGGCCACGCTTTGCACATGCCGGCCCGGCGTCTGCAGTACCTGGTTCAAGGTCTTGTTGAGCAGCTTGAGGTACTGCGCGTTGTCCAGCAGGCCCGCGCGGCGCAGGACCAGGTCGTCGTAGTAGCTGGTGAAGCCTTCGAAGAACCACAGCAGCTCGGTGTAGTTCTCGCGTTCGTAGTCATAGCTGGCCAGCTCCATCGGGCGCAGGCGCTTGACGTTCCAGGTGTGGAAATACTCATGGCTGATCAGGCCCAGCAAGGTGATGTAGCCACTGCTGGGCTGGGCCTCGCCCTTGCGGGGCAGGTCGCGCCGGCTGCAGATCAGGGCGGTGGAGTTCTTGTGTTCCAGGCCGCCATAGTTGTCGTCCATGGCGTTGAGCATGAACACATAGCGCTCGAAGGGCGGCTTGCCCCGGGGATGCCAGAGGCGGATTTCGGTCTCGCAGATCTTTTGCGTGTCGGCCACCAGGCGCGCGCCATCAAAGCTGGGCGGTGCACCGGCGACGACAAAGCGGTGCGCCACGCCGTGGGCACTGAACTCGGCACTCCAGAACGCCCCCATCTCGACCGGGCAGTCCACCAGCTCGTCGTAGCTGCTGGCGTGGTAGCGGCCAAAGCCCTGGGGGTTGGTCTGCGCGGCCATCAGGCCGGTGGCCACCTGCCAATGGGGCTGCTGGGCCGGCGGCTCGATGTGCAGCACCTGCAGCAGCGGCTCGCTGCCATGCACACGCAAAAACACGCTGGTGCCATTGAAAAAGCCGCGCTGGCTGTCGAGCCAGGCGGTGCGCACCGAGCTGTCGTAGGCGCAGATCTGGTAGCTCAGGGTCAATGGCTCGGCCGCGCTGCTGTCCACCACCCAGGTGTTCTTGTTCTGCTGCTGGACGTCGACCAGCTGCCCGCCCTGGCTGGCACTCAGGCCCTGCAGCGATTTGGAGAACTCACGCACGAGGTAGCTGCCGGGGATCCAGACCGGCAGTGACACGGTCTGCATCGCCTTGGGCCGGGGGATGTTGAGCACCACCTGGTAGAGGTGGGCATGCAGATCGATGGGCGTGATGGTGTACTGGATGGCGTGCGGTGCCAGGGCGGGTGCGCTTTGGGTCATAGCCTGCAAGCGTAGCCCCAATTGCATGGGCGCGTGCCGACCCAGGAATTCACCGGCGCAAAAAAGGCCCCGAAGGGCCTGAGGAAAGAGGGCGGCAACGCGCCTGGTTTACTTGACTGCCTTGAGGCGCTTTTCCAGGTCGTCCGAGCCAATGGCGCCCGGCACGCGCGAGCCGTCTGCAAAGAAGATCGTGGGCGTGCCGGTGATCTTGTACTTGCGGCCAAATTCCATATTGCGCTGCAAGGCGGTCACGTCGCAGCTCGATGGAGCGGCGGGCGCATCCGTGCCCTTGAGCATGTGGCTGGCCCATTCCTTGGCCGGGTCCTTGGCGCACCAGATGTTGCGCGACTTCTCGACCGAATCGGGGCTCAGGATCGGGTAGAGGAAGGTGTAGACCGTCACGTCCTTGACGTTTTGCAGGTCTTTCTCGAAGCGCTTGCAGTAGCCGCAGTTGGGGTCTTCGAACACGGCGATCTTGCGCGAGCCATTGCCCTTGACGGTCTTGATCGCGTCCTTCAGGTTGAGGCTGTTGAAATCCACGGCCGTCAGCTTGTTGATGCGGTCTTCGGTCAGGTTGCGGTGCGCCTGGGTGTCGATCAGCTCGCCCTGGATCAGGTAGTTGCCCTTGGCATCGCTGTAGAACAGGTCGGTGCCGACGCGCACCTCATACAGGCCCTGCATCGGGGTGGCACTGACTTCGTCAATCTTTTGCAGCTGGGGGATACGCTCTGCCAGCGCCTTGCGGATCGCGTCTTCTTGCGCACTGGCAGAGAAACTGGCCGCGATGGCAGCACTGGCCAGTACGGTAGAGAGAATTCGCATGGGAAACCTTCTTTGATCTTGATAGTAAAAAGCCAGCGCGCGGGAGGGGCCCCAACGCAGTGAAAGCCGCCTGGCGGTGCACCGATGTCCGTCTGGGCGGGAAGTGTGCCTGAACGCTAAACCCCCGCAACTATTAACATTTTGGTACCGCAAGCGGCTTTTGGCCGAACGACGGTTTGTACCAGATGGGCGCTAAAAGTTCACTCCCATGGCCTGGCGGGTCACCCACGATTTCAGCGGACCGCTGCTTTCAAAGCCGCGCATGCCCCAGTTTCTCAGGCTCTGCAAAGGCGTCTCGGGCCTGGTAAACAATTGTTGAATGCTGTCCATCGCCAAGCCGATGGGGGCCAGGCGCGCCTTGCGCTCACGCTCATAGCGGCGCAGCAGGCGCAGGTCCGACAGGCGGCGCCAGCGCGCATCTTCGCTGGTCAGCAAACGCGCCAGTGCGGCGATATCGGCCATGCCCAGGTTCAGTCCCTGGCCGGCCAGCGGGTGCACGGCGTGGGCGCTGTCGCCGGCCAGCACCCAGCTTTGGGCCCGGGCAGTATCTTGCAAGGCGCTGCCCGGCATCGGGCCGCACCACTGGCGCGCCACTGACTGCTGCAGCGGCCAGGCGGCGCGCTCGGCGCACACGGTCAGCTGGCCCAGCATGCCCTGGCTGGCCGACTCCAGTGCCATCGCCAGGCCTGCATCGTCCAGCGCCTTGACCCCTTCAACCTGGCTGACCGGCAGCGACCACACGACGGCCACCTCATGGGCGCCGGGGCCGCCCAGCGGCAGAAAGGCCAGAATATCGCCCGCGGCAGAAAACCACTGGCGTGCGGCCTGGCCGTGCGGGCGCTCGCAGCGCAGACGCGTAGCGACGGCGGTCTGGTGGTAGGGGATGGTGGTGAATTCCACGCCGAATTCCTCGCGCGTGCGACTGTGCTTGCCTTCGCAGACCACCGTCAGGCGGGCATCGACCGGGCGGGTCACCGTCTCCACCATCGGCTGGTAGCGCACGGCGGCGGCCAGCTGGGCCTCCAGCGCGGGCACATCGACGATCCAGTTCAGTGCCTCGGTGTGCTGCTGCGCCGCATCAAAATGCACCTCGCCGCCCTGGTCGCCATAGACGTCCATGCGGGTCACCGGCGTGGCGTACTGGGCCTCGGGCCAGCTGCGCACCGATTGCAGCACCTCCCGCGAGAGCTGGTTGAGGGCATAGGCGCGCACATCACCATGGCCGCTGTTGCTGGGCGCCGGGGCGGTATCCACCAGCGCCACGCGCATGCGCTCCCGCGCCAGCAACAATGCCAAGCTGCGGCCCACAATGCCCGCGCCACGGATACAAACGTCGAATTCAGAAGCCATAAGCGACCTATTGTAGTGGGGCACTGTGGCAGCGCCGGGCGCCTGTACGACTTGCTGCAGGGGTCTGGCTACCGTTTGGCGCCGCGTAGATGCAACGCAGCCTTTTACTCGTTACAGTGTGGTTTGCCCAGAACCAACCCAGGCGCAGACCAGCATGGCAAATAGCGATTTTTTTGATGTCACCGGCCATATCGGCCAATTGTGGGTTTTTCCCATCAAATCCTGCGCCGGCATCGCCGTGCAAAGCGCGCGACTGTTGCCGACGGGCCTGGAGCATGACCGGGCCTTCATGCTGGTCGATGGGCAGGGCGAATTCATCTCGCAGCGCGAGATCGCCCGTATGGTGCTGGTGCAACCGGCCATTGCCGATGGCGTGATGACGGTGACTGCTCCGGGCATGGAGCCGCTTGCAGTCGATATGGCTTTTACCGGCCCCGAGCGTGCAGTGCGCGTCTGGGACGACCAGGTTCCGGCCCTGCAGGCGCCCGATGCAGTCAATGCCTGGTTCAGCGCGTTCTTGCAGACCGCGTGCACGCTGGTGCGCATGGCCCCGCAGGCGCTGCGGCTGGCCAGCAAGAAATGGACCGGCGGCGCCGACGCCCCCACGCAATTTGCCGATGGCTTTCCGGTGCTGGTGGTCAGCCGGGCCTCGGTCCATGAGCTCAATGAGCGCCTGACCCAGGCAGGCGAAGCGCCGGTGGTGGCAGAGCGCTTTCGCGCCAATATTGTGGTCGAGGGCTTCCAGTCCCACGACGAGGACCGTATCGAGAGCCTGTCGGTGCAGCAGGGCGGGCCGGGCAGCCAGCAATGGGTGGATCTGCCACTGGTCAAGCCCTGTGCGCGTTGCCCGATCCCCGATATCGACCCGGCCACGGCTGCGAGCGGCACCAGCGTCACCGATACCCTGCAGACCTACCGCCACGACGACCGCCTGGATGGAGCTGTGACCTTTGGCATGAATGCCTATGTGCCCGCAGGCACCGGTGGGGTGCTGCGGGTGGGTGATGCCGTCGGCGGCGCGCTGCAGTTTGACTGAGCGGCGCAAACAGCACCCTGGATACGTCGTTGCCCCGCCGGCCGCGCCACGCCTGGCCGCACGCATGTTCTGCCTGCGGTTCGATGCCCAGTCGGGGACGCCTAGTCGGGGACGCCCAGTCGGGGACGCCCAGTCGGGGACGCCCAGTCGGGGGCGCCCAGCCGCAACCGCCAACCTGCGGTGTGCGGGGCCGGGTGAGCAGCCCGAAGCTTCCCTGTTAATACGCCTGGATTCGCGACTGCCATGCAGTCCGCTTAAAATGCCGGGTTTGTCCGAAAGAATAGAGAAAGCACTGCCATGAGCCTCAAATGCGGCATCGTCGGTTTGCCCAATGTTGGCAAGTCCACCCTTTTTAATGCGTTGACCAAGGCAGGTATTGCCGCCGAAAACTATCCTTTCTGCACGATCGAACCCAATACCGGCGTCGTGGAAGTGCCCGATCCGCGTCTGGACCAGCTGTCCAAGATCGTCGAGCCCGAGCGCATTGTTCCGGCCATCGTCGAGTTTGTGGACATCGCCGGCCTGGTGGCCGGCGCCTCCAAGGGTGAAGGCCTGGGCAACCAGTTCCTGGCCCATATCCGCGAAACCGACGCCATCGTGAACGTGGTGCGCTGCTTCGAAGACCCCAACGTGATCCACGTGGCCAACAAGGTCGACCCGATTGCCGATATCGAGGTCATCCAGACCGAACTGTGCCTGGCCGACTTGGCCACCGTGGAGAAGGCGCTCAACCGCTACAGCAAGGCGGCGAAGTCGGGCAACGACAAGGAAGCCGCCAAGCTGGTCTCGTTGCTGACCCCCATCCAGGCCGTGCTGGACCAGGGCAAGCCTGCCCGCATCGTGCCCGTATCCAAGGAAGACGCGCCGCTGCTCAAGCAGTTCTGCCTGATTACTGCCAAGCCCGCAATGTTTGTTGGCAACGTCAGCGAAGACGGCTTCGAGAACAACCCGCTGCTCGACAGCCTGAAGGCCTATGCCGCAGCACAAGGCGCGCCCGTGGTCGCCATCTGCGCCAAGATCGAGGCAGAAATGTCCGAGATGGGCGACGAAGACCGCGACATGTTCCTGCAGGAAATGGGTCTGGAAGAGCCGGGCCTGAACCGCCTGATCCGCGCCGGCTTCTCGCTGCTGGGTCTGCAGACCTACTTCACCGCCGGTGTGAAGGAAGTGCGCGCCTGGACCGTGCCCGTGGGTGCCACCGCGCCCCAGGCGGCAGGCGTCATCCACGGCGACTTCGAGCGTGGCTTTATCCGCGCCCAGACCATCGCCTTTGACGACTTCATCCAGTACAAGGGTGAGCAAGGCGCGAAGGAAGCGGGCAAGATGCGCGCCGAAGGCAAGGAATACATCGTCAAGGATGGCGATGTGCTGAACTTTCTGTTCAACGTCTGACCGTTTCGGCGGCGACCCTGCCCGCAGGCATTCGCTGCGTGCTGGCAGTCATAACCTCCAAGCCCGCTGCGCGTCAGCGGGCTTTTTCGTGGGGCGTTGCGGTCATGCGCATGTGGCAGCGGGATGGCAGAGCAGGGCGGCCAGCCGTTATAAGATAGCCGCTGCTTGCCAGACAGCGGCTCCGTTGGCGGTTGCTGCAAGCGCAGTCCCGTCCACCGATTCTTGAAAGCCCCCATTTGGTGACCCCACCTGCCGCCAATACCAAAACCACTGCTGCGGATGCCCCCCGTGCGCCGAGCGCCGCCGAGCGCGAGCAGCATTCGGTGCAGGCCGATCTGGTCGCGGTGCTGGTGGCGGTGACGGGCGGGCAGCCGCGCATACTGACCACGCAGGCCGGTGAGACCCTGCCAGCGGGGCCCTTTACCGCCAACCACCGCTCGCTGCAGGCCAGCCTGCGCGCCTGGGTCGAGACGCAGACCCACCACCCGCTGGGCTTTGTCGAGCAGCTCTACACCTTTGCCGATGGCGACCGCTCGCAGGAGCTGGGCATGCGCGCCATCTCCATCAGCTACCTGGCACTGACGCGCGAGCTCGACGATGCCGGCCTGGCCCAGCCGGGCTGGCAGGACTGGTACCACTACTTCCCCTGGGAGGACTGGCGCAGCGGCGCGCCCGAGATCCTGGACCAGCGCATTGCGCCAGCGTTGCAGGCCTGGAGTGCGCAGGCAACGGGCAAGGCAGCGGCCAGCGCGCGCTGGGAGCGGGCCCGAGTGAGCTTTGGCCTCGAGGGCAGCGATTGGAACGAGGAGCTGGTGCTGCAGCGCTACGAGCTGCTGTTCGAAGCGGGTCTGGTCGCAGAAGCCTGGCGCGATGGCAGGGCGGCCCCGACAGGCCAGACCTTGCTGGGCACGGCAATGCGCAATGACCACCGCCGCATTCTGGCGACCGGCATGGCGCGGCTGCGCGCCAAGATCAAGTACCGCCCTGTGGTGTTCGAGCTGATGGCCGACAGCTTCTCGCTGCTGCAGCTGCAGCAGACTGTCGAGGCGCTGGCCGGGCGCAGCCTGCACAAGCAGAACTTTCGACGCCTGATCGAGCAGCAGGCGCTGGTGGAAGAGACCGGCGAGATCAGCAGCCAGGGCGCAGGCCGCCCGGCCAAGCTGTTCCGTTTTCGCCGCAATGTACTGGTGGAACGCGCGCTCGCGGGCAATAAGCTGCCGCTGGCGCGCGGCTGATCGTGCTGATCCGTTCTTGCAGGCCGCAACGGAGGCGGCATCATGGCAGCGTCAGGACTTGACAATATTTATACTCATAATTAGCATAAGTGTGCGCGTGACCGGTTAAGCGCTGGTGCGCCTCTTTTTTTACCCTTTAAATACTCAAAATGAGCATTAATCAAACCACGGCGCTGCCGGTTCCTCCTCTGCCTGATGTGATGCTGGAGCCGCTGGTGCGCATGGCCCTGCTGGAAGACCTGGGCCGCGCCGGGGACCTGACGACCGACACCATCGTGCCCGCAGATGCCAGAGACAGCCTGCGCCTGGTGGCGCGGCAAGCGGGTGTGCTGGCAGGGCTGGATCTGGCGCGGCTGGCCTTTCATCTGCTGGACAGCGGCCTGGTGTTTGAGCCGCTGTGCGGTGATGGCACCGTGCTGGCGCCGGGCATGGAGATCGCCCGCATCCGCGGCAAGAGCCGGGCAATCCTCACGGCCGAGCGCACGGCGCTCAACTACCTTTGCCATTTGAGTGGTGTCGCCAGCGCCACCTACGCGATCGCCCAGGCCATCCAGCCCTATGGCACGCGGGTGACCTGCACACGCAAGACCATGCCGGGCCTGCGTGCGCTGCAAAAGTATGCGGTGCGCGTGGGCGGTGGCAGCAACCACCGCTTTGGGCTGGATGACGCGGTGCTGATCAAGGACAACCATATTGCACTGGCCGGCGATGTGGCCACCGCCGTGGGCCGCGCCCGGGCTGGCGTCGGCCATATGGTCAAGATCGAGCTTGAAGTGGACACGCTCGCCCAGCTCGATGCCGCATTGCAGCTGGGGGTGGATGTGGTGCTGCTGGACAACATGGACCTCGAGACCCTGCGTACGGCGGTGGCCATGTGCCGGGGCAAGGCGGTGACCGAGGCATCGGGCCGCATCACACCCGAGACCGCGCCGCAAGTGGCCGCCACCGGGGTGGACCAGATCGCCGTCGGCTGGCTCACCCACAGCGCCAAGGTGCTGGACATCGGCCTGGATGCCTGATCCGGCCCTCTACCACCCGCGCACCCTGCATATCCTGGAAGGAGGCCTCTGATGCCCCGCGTTCTCCAACGCTTCTCCTGGTGGTGGCTTGCCGCCGCCGCTGCGGCCTGCATGGCTGCCGACCTGTGGCTGGGCGGCAGCAGCATGGCGGCAGCCCGCTTTGACAAGCCCATGACCATTGTGGTGACCTTTCCGCCGGGCGGCGGCACCGACTTGCTGGCGCGCAAACTGGGCGCCGCCTTGCAGCAGCGCACGGGCCAGACCGTGGTCGTGGAAAACCGCCCCGGCGCCAGCGGCAATATCGGCGCACGCCATGTGGCAGAGGCGGCGGGTGATGGCAGCACCTGGCTGATGGTGAACAGCTCGTTCGCGATCAACCCCGCCGTTTACCGCCAGCTGGATTTTGACCCGCGGCGCGATTTCAAGGCCGTGTTCAATGTGGGCACGATTGCCTCGGTGCTGGTGGTGCCGCAGGCCAGCGAATTGCACAGCCTGGCCGATGTGCGCGCCTCGGCGCCCTTGCAACCGCTGCCCTTTGCCTCGTGCGGCAATGGCACGCCGCAGCACCTGGCCGGCGAGATGCTGGCCCAGGCCGCGCAGCTGCATTGGCAGCATGTGCCCTACAAGGGCTGCGGGCCGGCCATCACCGCCGTGGCGGCCGGCCAGGTCGCCATGGGCATGGTCACCGCCAGCAGCGCTGCGCCGCTGATCGAGGCCGGCCGCGTGCGCGCCATTGCCGTCACCGCCCCTCAGCGCCTGGCGCAGTGGCCGCAGGTCGCCACCGTGGCCGAACAAGGTGCGGCCGGTTTCAGCGTCGAGCAGTGGCATGGCCTGCTGGCGCCCGCTGCCACCAGCGATGCGGTGGTGCAGCGCATGCATGCGCTGCTGGCGCAGATCCTGGCCGAGCCGGCGATGCAGCAGTGGCTGCACGATCAAGGCTATACGCCGCTGCAGCAAAGTGCGGCCGAGTTTGGGCAGGTGATCGCCAGCGATATCGACCGCTATGCCGCCGTGGCGCAGCAGCTGGGCTTGCGGGTGGATTAGGCAGCGCTGAAAACCGCGCGTGCCTTCAAGAGGGCCAGAAATGCAAAATCGTGGCCGTCATCACCAGGTAGCGCAAAAACTTGCCGATCGCCATGTAGAACACGCAGGGCCAGAACGGCAGGCGCAGCCAGCCGGCCACGGCGCACAGCGGATCGCCGACGATGGGCAACCAACTGAGCAAACAGGCCTTGGCGCCGAACTTGCGCAGCCAGATGCGGGCCATGCGCTGGTGGCGGCTTTGCTTGTTGGGTGGTGCCGTGGGGATGAGGGGGTTGGTCGGCGCGGCCGCATCGCCGGCATGGCGCAGTCTGCGGGCCTTGTACCAGGCGGTACGGGCGAGCGCGCCGGTCCACCAGCTGATCGCGCCGCCCAGTGTGTTGCCGGCTGTCGCCACCAGAATGGCCTGCCAGAACAGGTCCGGATTCAGATGTAGCAGGCCGGCCACAGCGGGCTCGGACCCGAGCGGCAGCAACGTGGCCGAGATCAGAGCCACGACAAAGACCGTGCTGAGCCCGAACTGCGGCAGGGCCAGCCATGTCAGCAACTGTTGAATCCACGCTTCCATGGCTGCCAGTGTAGCGGCTGGTGCCGGCCTGCCAGCGGCGCAGCGGGCCGCCGCCGTGTCAGCCAAGAGGCCGAAAAATACCTGCTGCACAAGCCCTGGCGCCGGCAGGGTCGGACGGCCCGCCGGGCCCTTCAGGGGGTGCCCATGCGCGTCGCCAACGCCCGCCCGCAGGCCCGATTTATGGGCATTCCCAAATGTCAAGCGGGTAGATTGGATGTTTGCTACTTTTTTAAGCAGTACAATCTGCCCCTTCCCCTCACCACAACAGACAGCACTTCGGTGGCGAAGTGCTCGCTTTTTGCATTCCATGTCCGTCCGCATCGGTCCCTATACTCTGGCCAACAATGTGTTTGTGGCGCCCATGGCGGGCGTGACGGACCGGCCTTTTCGCCAGCTGTGCAAGGCGCTGGGGGCGGGGTATGCGGTCAGCGAGATGGTGACCAGCCGCAAGGACCTGTGGGATAGCCTCAAGACCAGCCGCCGCGCCAACCATGCCGGCGAGCCCGGCCCGATCTCTGTGCAGATCGCCGGCACCGACGCGCCGATGATGGCCGAGGCGGCGGTCTACAACATTGAGCGCGGCGCGCAGATCATTGACATCAACATGGGTTGCCCGGCCAAGAAGGTCTGCAACAAATGGGCAGGCTCGGCGCTGATGCAGAACGAGCCCCTCGCGGTCGAGATTGCCGCTGCGGTGGTGGAGGCTGCGGCGCCCCATGGCGTGCCGGTGACGCTGAAGATGCGCACCGGCTGGAGCGATGACCACAAGAATGCCGTGCAGCTGGCGCGCCAGTTCGAACAGGCGGGCATCCAGATGCTCACCGTGCATGGCCGCACGCGCGAACAGGGCTACCGGGGCCTGGCCGAGTACGACACGATCCGCGCTGTCAAGCAGGCGGTGTCGGTTCCAGTGGTTGCCAATGGCGATATCACGAGCCCGGCCAAGGCCCGCGATGTGCTGGCCTTCACCGGTGCGGATGCGGTGATGGTGGGGCGGGCGGCCCAGGGCCGCCCCTGGATTTTTCGCGAGATCGTGCATTTTCTGCAGACCGGCGAATTGCTCGCGCCTCCGCTGGTGGCCGAGCTGCGCCGCCATCTGCTCGAGCACCTGCAGGACCACTATGCGCTGTACGGCGAGAGCACCGGCGTGCGCTCGGCGCGCAAGCACATTGCCTGGTATGTGCGCGATCTGCCGGGGGGCGATGCGTTCAGGCGGGAGATGAATGTGATTGAAAACAGTGCGGCGCAATGGCAGGCCGTAGCCGATTATCTGGGGGCCCTGGGGCAACAGATGGACCGGCTGCCTGGCATCGCGGCAGCACCAGAGGCCAGCGGGAGTGCGATGGCCCCAGCAACAACAATGAGTGATGACCTTGTATGAGTAAGACGACGATTGAGCAGTCCGTGCGGGACAGCCTGCAGACCTATTTTCAGGATTTGGAAGGCGAGGTGCCGGACCGCGTGTACGAGATGGTAGTGCGCATGGTGGAGCGCCCGATGCTGGAAGTGGTGATGAACCACGCCGACAACAACCAGTCACGGGCCGCCGAGTGGCTGGGCCTGAACCGCAACACGCTGCGCAAGAAGCTGGTCGAGCACAAGATGCTCTGACCCGCGCCCTGATTTCAGTGCTGCTTGCGCCCGCTGCGCAAGCGGCACAAGCCTGTTTCCATTCTTGAAGTGATTGACATGAAAGCCCTGATTTCCGTTTCCGACAAAACCGGTATTGTCGAATTTGCCCAGGCCCTGCATGCGCTGGGCGTGCAGCTGCTGTCGACCGGCGGCACCGCCAAGCTGCTGGCCGACAAGGGCCTGCCTGTGACCGAGGTGGCCGAGGTGACCCGCTTCCCCGAAATGCTGGATGGCCGCGTCAAGACCCTGCACCCGATGGTGCATGGCGGCCTGCTGGCCCGCCGCGACCTGCCCGAGCACATGGCTGCACTGAAGGAACACGGCATCGAGACCATCGACCTGCTGGTGGTCAACCTCTACCCGTTTGAAGCGACCGTGGCCAAGGCCGGCTGCACGCTGGCCGATGCGATCGAGAACATCGACATTGGCGGCCCGGCAATGGTGCGCTCCGCCGCCAAGAACTGGAAGGATGTCGGTGTGATCACCGCCGCCGACCAGTACGACGCCGTCCTCGCCGAGCTCAAGGCCGGCGGCAAGCTGTCCAACCAACTGCGCTTTGCCCTGTCGGTGGCGGCATTCAACCGCATCAGCCAGTACGATGGCGCGATCAGCAACTACCTGTCGTCGGTCACGTTCGAAGACGAAAAGCTGTCCGAGGAATACGTGCCCGAGCGTGCCGCCTTCCCCGGCCAGAGCAACAGCCAGTTCATCAAGATCCAGGACCTGCGCTATGGCGAAAACAGCCACCAGCAAGCTGCCTGGTACCGCGATCTGTACCCTGCACCCGGCTCGCTGGCCACGGGCGTGCAGCTGCAAGGCAAGGAGCTGAGCTACAACAACATCGCCGATGCCGATGCCGCCTGGGAATGCGTCAAGAGCTTCGAGGTGCCGGCCTGCGTCATCGTCAAGCACGCCAACCCCTGCGGTGTTGCCGTGGGTGCCGATGCGTTGGAAGCCTATTCCAAGGCCTTCCAGACCGACCCGACCAGCGCCTTTGGCGGCATCATCGCCTTCAACCGCGCCGTGGACAAGGCAGCGGCAGAGGCCGTGTCCAAGCAGTTCGTCGAAGTGCTGATGGCCCCCGACTTCAGCGCCGAGGCGCTGGAGATCTTCAAGTCCAAGGTCAATGTGCGCCTGATGAAGATTGCACTGCCAGCTGGCGGCAACAGCGACTGGGAGCAGGGCCGCAACGCCATTGAGTCCAAGCGCGTGGGCTCAGGCATCCTGCTGCAATCGGCCGACAACCATGAGTTGCAACTGGCAGATCTGAAGGTCGTGACCGTCAAGCAGCCCACCCCGCGGGAACTGCAGGACCTGCTGTTCGCGTGGAAGGTGGCCAAGTTCGTCAAGTCCAATGCCATCGTGTTCTGCAAGAACGGCATGACCATGGGCGTGGGCGCGGGCCAGATGTCGCGCCTGGATTCGGCTCGTATCGCATCGATCAAGGCGGAAGCGGCCAAGCTGTCGCTGCAGAACACCGTGGTGGCGTCGGATGCCTTCTTCCCCTTCCGCGACGGCCTGGATGTGGTGGTCGATGCCGGCGCCACCTGCGTGGCCCAGCCTGGTGGCTCGATGCGCGACCAGGAAGTGATCGCCGCCGCCGACGAGCGCGGCGTGGCGATGGTATTTACTGGCGTGCGCCACTTCCGCCATTGATGGCAAGGCGGTACCCGCCAGGGTGCTGCCACCGCTGGCTGCAGGCCGATCCGGCCTGCAGCCCCGATACGCCGGCCATCTTCGGGTTCGCCGGCTTGTTTTCTGCGCCGGGCCCCGGCCCCTTCCACCATGAGCGAACCACAGCACCAAGACCCGCCTCCCGCCTCCGATCCGGACAGTGACCCGCCGCGCCGCTCGCGCTGGCTGGGTGTGCTGATCGTTGCATTTGCGCTGGTGGTGGGCCTGGGCATGTTCAATATCGGGCGCTTGATCATCCGGCCCAAGCCCGAGGTGACGGCTGCGGACCGCCTGATCGAGGCCAGCCCCCGGCTGCAGCAGGGCCGCGAGCTGGTCACCCGCAGCAGCGACTGCATGCGCTGCCACACGATGGAGCTGGATGTCGTGGGCCCGGGTTTTCGCAACATCGCCAAGCGCTATGCCGACCGTGACGATGCCGTCCCCTATCTGGCGCGCAAGATCCGCGAGGGAAGCGTCGGCGAGTGGGGCCGTATCGTGATGCCACGCCATCCGCAGGTCACGCAGGAGCAGGCCGAACTGATGGCCGGCTGGCTGATGGCCCTGCGCCCCGCCAACGCGCCTGCCGCCAGTCCGCCTTGAGCGCCTGTCGGACCAGCCGCACGAGCCCGCTGCTGCAGCGGGCTTTTTTGCGTCCGGCGGCAATGTCCGTAGACAGGGTCTGGAAAGGCCATGCTTTGTAAAGCAAATCTGCGATACTGCAGCGACATAGACCTGAAGGAGGATGCATGAACTTTCCCGAATACGCCGGACACGGCGGTGGCCTGACCGAGGCGAACAGCCGAGGCCAATTCATCAAGGCGGCCTACAGCCATCTGGCTGTCGCCATCTTGGCTTTTGCCGTGCTGTCGTTTGGCCTGTACGCCAGCGGTGCATCGTTTGCGATGCTCAAGATGCTGGGCGTAAGCAAGTGGGGCTGGCTGGCGGTCATGGGCGCCTTCATGGTGGTCGGCTGGCTGGCGACCAATGCCGCCGACAATTCGGAAAGCACTGGCGTGCAGTACCTGGCGCTGGGCGGCTTTGTGTTTGCCGAATCGCTGATCTTCGCCCCGATGCTGGCCATGGCCAGCATCATTGCCCCCGGCTCGATCCAGGCGGCCTCGATTGCGACCCTGGCGTTGGTGGCGGGCCTGACCTTCACGGCCTTTACCAGCAAGAGGGACTTCTCCTTTCTGGGCGGCTTCCTGAAGATCGGTGGCCTGGTGGCCATCGGTATCATCTTGGCCGGTGTCGTGTTCGGCTTCAAGCTGGGCATCTGGTTCTCCGGCGCGATGGTGCTGTTTGCCGGCGCTTGCGTGCTGTATGACACCTCGCAGATCATGCGCCACTACCCGGCAGACCGCCCCGCTGGCGCGGCCCTGCACCTGTTCGCATCGGTGGCGCTGCTGTTCTGGTATGTGCTGCGCCTGATCATGCAACTGGGTGGCAGCGACGACTGATCGCCTGCGACCGACAACAAAAAACCTCGGCATGCCGAGGTTTTTTTATGCCCGCCAGAGACGGGCGGCCAGGCAGCGGAGGGCGTTTACAAGGTCTTGAAGACGTCGCGGGCTGCTTCGATCGTCGCCTGGATGTCGGCATCGGTATGGGCGCTGCTGACAAAGCCCGCTTCGTACAGCGCCGGCGCAAAGTAGTGGCCGCGCGCGAGCATGCCGTGGAAGAACTTGTTGAACAGCGGCTTGTCGCTCTTCATCACCGCTTCGTAGTGGCTGGGCAGCTCGGGCAGCAGGAAGAAGCCGAACAGACCGCCCTGGTGGTCCACGCTGAAGGGAACGCCTGCGGCATCGGCCTCGGCCTTGAGGCCGGCCATCAGCTGGCCGGTCTTCGCATGCAGCGCTTCATGGAAGCCCGGCTGGCTGATCAGCGACAGGGTCTGCAGACCACAGGCCGTGGCAATCGGGTTGCCCGACAAGGTGCCGGCCTGGTAGACCGGGCCCAGCGGCGAGAGCTTTTCCATGATCTCGCGGCGCGCGCCAAAGGCGGCCATCGGCATGCCGCCGCCAATCACCTTGCCCAGCACGGTGATGTCGGGCTTGAAGCCGGGGATCTGCTGCGCATACAGGCTTTGCGCGCTGCCCAGTGCGACACGGAAACCGGTCATCACCTCGTCGTAGATCAGCAAGGCGCCATGTTCCTGGGTCAGCTCGCTGATGCGGCGGGTAAAGGCGGTGCTGGCGCGCACAAAGTTCATGTTGCCGGCAATCGGCTCCATGATCACGCAGGCGATCTGGCCGTCGTACTTGGCAAAGGCTTCTTCGAGCTGGCCGATGTCGTTGTATTCCAGAACGATGGTGTCCTGCACCACCTGGGCGGGCACCCCTGCCGAAGACGAGGCGCCAAAGGTCGCCAGGCCCGAGCCGGCCTTGACCAGCAGCGCATCGGCATGGCCGTGGTAGCAGCCGTTGAACTTGATGATCTTGTTGCGGCCGGTATAGCCGCGCGCCAGGCGAATCGCGCTCATGCCCGCCTCGGTGCCGGAGCTGACCAGGCGCACCATGTCCATCGACGGCATGAGCTTCAGGATGGCTTCAGACAGTGCGATCTCGCGCTCGGTGGGAGCACCGAAGGAAAAGCCTTCGAGCAGCGCAGCCTGCACGGCGCTCAGCACCTGCGGGTGGCCATGGCCCAGGATCATCGGGCCCCAGGAGCCGATGTAGTCCACATAGCGTTTGTCATTGGCATCAAACAGGTGCGCGCCTTGCGCGCGGGCGATGAAGGCCGGCGTGCCGCCTACGGCATTGAAAGCCCGCACGGGCGAATTCACGCCGCCGGGGATCACCTGGCGGGCACGTTCAAACAATTGGGCGTTTTTATCCATCGTCATAAGGGCTCACATCTACTCTGGCCTTGGATTGTCGGCCAAGCGGGTGCTTGGGGCTGTCAATCCGGTATTCACTGCACTGGAACAGGCAGGCTTTGAACTCAGAGCGGGCGGGTGTGGAGCGCGTCGCTCTCATCCCCATCCGCGCTACCGTCATCCTCTACGTCTTCGTCATCGGCATGCACCCAGAAAAGACGGTCAGGCACGGTCTTGCCCATGCCGGGGCGCAGGCCTCCCTCCAGGCATTTGTCGAGGTAGGTCATCGCTTCGGCGGTCGCGTCGCTCAGCGGCACCTCGGTGGCCAGCAAGGCCGTGAGCGCCGCGCTCAAGGTGTCGCCTGCGCCGATGTACTCGGTCTCGAAAAGCTCGAACTCGCCGCTGCCGTACACGGTGTCGGCCGAGGCGAGCACGTTTTCCACATGCTGGTCATGGGCGGGGATGCCGGTCACCAGTACAAAGGGCACACCATGGTCGGCGGCGGCCTTGGCCAGGTCACGGGGGCTGGGGCGGTGCTCGGAGGTGCGGTCGGGCAGCAGCCAGCGCCATAGCAGGCCATAGGCACCGACCAGCACCGTCACCTGGGGCAGCAGCAACTCCTGGTACGCGTCGAGGTAGTCGTCGATCAGCTCGCTGTCCCACCAGGCCATGCCGGCGACATAGGCGACGACCGGTACATCGGGGTAGTCATTGGTTACTTCCGCACACACGCGTACATTTTCAATCGATCCCAGAAAGCCCAGTTTGATCGCGCGGATGGGAATGTCCTGCAATACGGTCTGCGCCTGTTGCTGAACTGCATCATCGGACAGCGCATAAAAGTCGATGGTGTCGAGCGTATCGCGGATCAACGCACCCGTGACGACGGTGCAGGGGTGTCCTCCCATCGACGCCACGGCCAGCGCATCGGCATTGGTGCCGCCTGCGCCGCTGGGGTCATTGGCGTTGATGCAGAGGATGCTGGCGGTATCAATCGTCGCGGCCAACGTGCTTTCACTCGGGCTGGATTCTGGCTGGTTTGTCAAGGAGGATGTCATAGGTCAACGAGATAAAGCACATTGATGCAGGAATCACCGTTAAATCTGTGTTGAAAAGCTACAATCGTTGCATTCTATGTAAAGCCTCTGTAAGCTTTTCAAAATTAGGAGCAGGGACGACGGATGCAGTGTACGCGCTGTGGTGCAAAATGCACCTCCAGCACATGCGGATTCGTCGAAGAAAAATTGCCATAGGGCGTATGTGTTCAATGCAAACGGGTGGGAGGGGCTATGTCAGCCTTGGCTGCCGCGTGCATTCGCATTTCATGACATGCAATGAGGAGGGTGGCCGGTGACAGTTTCCGCAGACAACTTCAAGGTATTGGTGGTTGACGATAGCAATACCATTCGCAGAAGTGCTGAGATTTTTCTGAAGCAAGGCGGCTACGAGGTGCTGCTCGCTGAAGACGGCTTCGATGCCCTCTCCAAAATCAACGATTTCAAGCCGGACATGGTGTTTTGCGACATCCTGATGCCCAAACTGGACGGCTACCAAACCTGCGCCATCGTCAAGCGCAATGATGCTTTCGCATCTACACCCGTGGTCATGTTGTCGTCCAAGGACGGCGTTTTCGACAAGGCCCGGGGACGCATGGTGGGATGTGAAGACTACCTCACCAAGCCATTTACCAAAGATCAATTACTGGAAACCGTCGGACGTTTCGTTGCCGAACGTTAAGGAGGGGTCGTGCCTATTCAAAAAGTTCTTATCGTTGATGACTCAAAAACCGAATTGATGTTTTTGAGCGATCTGCTTGTACGCCAGGGTATGGTGGTGCGCACTGCGCAAAATTCGGACGAGGCGATGCTGCGCCTGGCGGAAGACCGGCCCGACCTGATCCTGATGGACGTCGTGATGCCCGGGCAAAACGGCTTTCAGCTGACCCGCCTGATCACCCGCAGCCCGGAGTATGCGGATATCCCGATCATCATGTGCACCAGCAAGAACCAGGAAACCGACCGGGTCTGGGGCATGCGCCAGGGCGCACGTGGCTATGTGACCAAGCCGGTGGATCCGGCCGAACTCAAGGCCAAGATCGAGGCACTGGGATAAGGCATGGCACAGCGCGAAGACTTGCGAGAGCTGCAAACCCGGCTGGCCGATCGTCTGAGCCAGGCACGCAACCAGACGGCGGTCGGTGCCTCGTGGCTGGCAGTCAAGATCAGTGGCAGGAACTTTCTGCTGCCTTTGAGCCAGTCCGGCGAAGTGCTGGGCTGGAGCGGGGTGGAGCCTGTGCCCTACACCAAACCCTGGATGCTCGGTGTGACCAGCATCCGGGGTATTTTGTTGACGGTGATGGATCTGGCCCGCATGCTGGGCCTGCCTGTCGCACGCAGCGAACAGGTGTTTGCCGGGGCCTCGGTCGTCGCGCTCAACCCCATGATGGGCGTCAATGCCGCCCTGTTTGTCGAGCAGCTGGAAGGCTTGCGCGGCAGCAATGACTTCGCGCATTCCAAAGACAAGCCGGCCGATGCGCCGGAATTTTTTGGTGCGCTCTATACATCCGCCAGTGGCGAGCAGTGGCAGGAACTCAACCTGCAGCTGCTGGCCAATGCGCCCGATTTTCTCGATATCACGGTTTAGTGCGGGGCTTCCGCGGCTTCATCCCTTTCGGTATTTGTATGTTCAACAAACTATTCAAACGCAAAGAAGACGTGGCAGACCCAGGCGTCAGCATCTTCCCAGATGGTGACCAGGTGATGCTCTCCGAAGGCTCGACCGGTGACGGCGTGTCCCCCGCCAAGACGTCGGCCAATGTATCCGGCGCTGCGGTGCAGGACGATTACATGGCCCAGCTGGTCGAGGGCGAGACCGCCGCCGACGATCTGGTGACGCTGCCGGTGCTGGGTGCGGCACCGGCTGCCAAACACCAAAAGACCCTGCTGACCATCGTCATCGTGGGTCTGGTGGTGTTCTTTGCGCTGGCGGTGTGGGCGATCTTGCAGTCGCGCACCACAGGCGGCCAACTGGCAGCCACCGGCCAGGCCTTGACCCAGTCGCAGCGTCTGGCCAAATCGGTGGGTCAGGCGGTCAACGGCAATGAGCAGGCATTTGCCGAAGTGGCAGAAGCCTCGTCGATTCTGAAGAAGAACATCGATGGCCTGAACTCCGGCTCGGAAGACCCGGCGATCAAGGCGCTGGGCAGTTCCTACGCCGAGGTGCTGGCGCCGCTGGTGGAAGCCTCGGACCGCACCGCGAGCAAGAGCGATGCCGTGGTCAAGCAAAAAGCCTCGCTGGTCGCGATGAACAAGGACTTGCAGGCGATTCACAAGAACACGCAGACCCTGCTCGAGCTGAGCGAGGCGGTGGTCAGCCTGAAGCTCCAGCAAGCGGCTCCGCCCGCTGAAATCGCCGCAGCCAGCCAGCTGGCGATGCTGACCCAGCGTATCGGCAAGTCGGCCAACGACTTCCAGAGCGCCTCGGGTGCCAATGCCGAGGCGGTGTTTCTGCTGGGCAAGGACTTGAACACCTTCAAGGAAATCGTCGCCGGTCTGCTCAACGGCAGCGCCGAGCTGCGCCTGAGCCCCGCCCGCGATGGCGCCGTGCGCGACAAGCTGCAGGAACTCTCGTCCCAGTACGACATCACGTTGAAGGATGGCTCGGCGGTGCTGAGCAACCTCAAGGGCATCTCGGAAGCCCGTGAGGCCGAAGTCTCGATCCAGTCGGCCAGCGATCCGCTGCGCAAGGGCCTGGAAGCACTGCAGGCGGACCTGAACAGCTGGTCCGACCGCATCTGGCTGTACCTGGTGGGCATCGTGCTGGCAGCGTTGCTGGTGGGCCTGGGTGTGTGGGGCCTGGTGCGCCTGCAGCTGGCAGACAGCTTGAACCGCCGCCGCGCTGCAGAATCGCTGCAACAGGAAGCGACCCGCCAGGAGCAGGAGGCCAAGCGTCTCAATGACGCCAACCAGGCTGCCATTTTGCGGCTGATGAACGAGTTGCAGTCCGTCGCTGAAGGGGATCTGACCCAGGAAGCGACCGTGACGGAAGACATCACCGGCGCGATTGCCGACTCGGTGAACTACACGGTGGAAGAGCTGCGCATGCTGGTGGGCAGCGTGCAGAACACGGCGACCCGCGTGGCACAGACCACGTCGACCGTGGACTCCACGTCGACTGAGCTGCTGGCTGCGTCGACCGAGCAACTGCGTGAGATTCGCGAAACCGGCAAGTCGATTCTCGACATGGCGACCCGTATTAACCTCGTGTCGTCACAGGCGCAGGAATCGGCTTCGGTGGCGCGCAAGTCGCTGATGGCGGCCGAGTCGGGCCTGCAGGCGGTGGAAAACGCGATCGGTGGTATGAACTCGATCCGGGACCAGATCCAGGACACCTCCAAGCGCATCAAGCGCCTGGGTGAGTCCTCGCAGGAGATTGGTGAAATTACCGACCTGATCTCGGACATTACCGAACAGACCAACGTGCTGGCATTGAATGCGGCCATTCAGGCGGCCTCCGCCGGTGAAGCCGGCCGCGGCTTCTCGGTGGTGGCCGAGGAAGTGCAGCGTCTGGCTGAACGCTCGGCCGATGCAACGCGCCAGATCTCGGTGCTGGTGAAGGCGATTCAGACCGATACCCAGGACGCGGTGGCCGCTATGGAGCGCTCGACCCAGGGTGTGGTGGAAGGCGCCCGTCTGTCGGACAGCGCCGGTACGGCACTGGCGGAAATTGACCGCGTTTCGCGTGAGCTGGCAGATCTGATTCAGCAGATTTCCCGTTCTGCGTCCGACGAAGCAGTTCAGGCCAACGATGTGGCAGAGAATATCCAGCATATCTTTGCGGTGACGGAGCAGACCAGTGATGGCACCCGTACCACAGCGCAGCAGGTGCGTGAGCTGTCGCAAATGGCCGAGGAACTGCGCCAGTCGGTGTCTCGGTTCAAGATTGCCTGACCCATGCCTGCTGTTTCATTTTGACCCGCAATCGGGGACTGTTGCATGTCTATAGCTATCGAAAATAAAGCGGAAAACGCACAGCCAACAGAAGAGAGGGATCTCGGGCCATTGGCGTGGATCAATGACGAGGTTCGCCGGTCACTGGAATCCACGGTCAAGGCATTGCTTCGTTACAGCCGGGATGTGGAAGCGGCCAAGGTATCGGACTTGGAGGCGATCGACACCACCGGTATCCGGGTGGCCAAGCAGTACCTGCACCAGGTCAAGGGTGCGTTGCAGATGGTGGGTGTGGGCCAGGCGGCCGAGCTGGTGGGCCTGATGGAAGTGGCGGCGCAGCGTTTTGCGGCCAAGCCCCACCTGTGCACCGAGAAATCGGTCGCGCTGATGGAGCGCACGTCGTTTGCGCTGCTGGAGTACCTGAGCCATGTGCTCAAGGGGCGCAACGTCTCCTTCGTAGCGCTGTTTCCGCAGTACAAGGAAATGCAGGCCTTCACCGGTGTGGAGCGTGTCCACCCGGCCGATCTCTGGCAGGGCGACCAGGCGCAACAGGAACCGAAGACGCCGCCAGTGGCCGCACTGCCGCTGGACCGCGGCGCCCGTGAGCGCCTCGATGCGGACATGCTGCAGATCATCAAATCTGCCGACGCGCGTGCAGCGCAGGATTTGACCGCCGTCTGCCTGGGCCTGGCCCAGGGCCAGACGCAAGCCCCTTTGAAACTGTTCTGGAAGGTGGCCGCAGGCTTCTTCGACGCGCTGGCGTACAAGTTGCTCGACCCCGACCTCTATGTGAAGCGCTCGGCGTCGCGGGTGATCATGCAGTTCGCCGCGCATGCCAAGGGTGGCAGCGATGTGGACCAGAGCCTGCAGCATGAGCTGAATTTTTTCTGTGCCGTCGCCCAAGGCGCTGATGAGGCCAAGGCCACGGTGCTGCAAGCGGTCCGTGCCAGTCTGCAGACCGAGGCGCTGCAAGGCGTGAACTACGGCCAGGAGCGCTTTGGCCTGTATGACCCGGCTGTGCTCGCGCAGGCGCGCAAGCGCCTGGAGTCAGCTGCCGAGCTGTGGTCGTCGCTGGCCGATGGTGACCGCTACAAGATCAAGCCGGTCGCCGACCAGTTCCACCTGATCCGCGAATCGCTGCACAAGCTGCATATTGGTGCCGACGAGCTGGGCGCAGCGCTGGGCCGGGTGACCGAACGCCTGGTGAGCACCGGCACCCCGCCCTCGACCCCGATGGCGATGGAAGTCGCCACCGCCGTGCTGTACCTGCAGGCCAACCTGGAGTCGCTGGATGTCAAGCCTGCGCTGATGCGCGAGCGTGCGGACCGCCTGGCGCAGCGCCTCGACCATGTGCTGGCCGACCAGCCGCCCGAGCCTCTGGAGACCTGGGTCGAAGAGCTGTACCGCCGCGTCAGCGACCACCAGACCATGGGCAGCGTGGTCGATGAGCTCCACTCCACGCTGGCAGAGGCAGAAAAGCACCTCGACCAGTATTTCCGCAACCCCGAGGATGTCTCGATGCTGGGCACCGTCACCGGATCGCTGTCGCAGATGCGCGGCGTGCTGTCGGTGCTGGGTCTGGACCAGGCTGTCGCTGCCACGCAGCACCTGCGTTTGGTAGTGGACCAGCTGGCCGCCGGCCAGGTGGCCGACGACGACAAGCCCGTGGTTTTTGAGAAGCTGGGCAACAGCCTCGGCGCGCTGGGCTTTCTGCTCGACATGCTGGGCTACCAGCGTACCTTGGCGCGCAAGCTGTTTGTGTTTGATGCGACCAGTGGCGAGCTGCGCATTGTGATGGGCACCCAAAGGGCCGGCGATGTCGCGCCTGCCCCGGTGGCACCCGCGCCGGCCGCAGCGCCCGATGCGCCCGAGGAACCGGAAGACGATTCCGTCTACTTCGCGCCGACCATTCCGGCGCCCCTGTTCGAGGCCAGCCCGGCCCCGGCGCCCAAGGCGCCTGCGGTGCTCGCACCGGATCTGCAGTTTTTTGCGCCTGCCCCGGCACCGGTATCGGCACCAGCACCAGAACCATCCCCTGTGGCGGCAACCCCGGCGCAGCCGCAGGTCTCCGAGGAGGCACTGGACCAGGAGCTGCTGGACATCTTTTTGGAAGAGGCCCAGTCGGTCGTGCAGACAGGCGGCCAGGCACTGCAATCCCTGCGCCGCGATGCGGCCGATGCCGAGGCGCTGACGACCTTGCGCCGCGCCTTCCACACGCTCAAGGGCAGCTCCCGCATGGTCGGGCTGGTGCAGTATGGCGATGCGGCCTGGTCGATGGAACAGGTACTCAACAGCTGGCTGGCCGAACACAAACCGGCCGATGCGCCGCTGCTGGCGCTGAGCGCCGAGGCACTGACCGGTTTTGGCCGCTGGGCCGAGGACATTGGCGCGCAGCGCCAGTCCACCTGGAACCCGGAGATCTTCCGCATCTCCGCCGATGCCATGCGTCTGGATGGCGTGCACCTGCCCCTGGTGGTGCCTGCCGCGCCTGGCCAGGTGCCGCAGACGGAGCAGTGGCCGCACGGTACCGAGCCTTCGGCGCTGGAGTCCGATGCGGCTGCCGCAGCCGACGCTGCAGAAGAAGGGGCGGCGTTGGAGCTGACTCCGCCAGCGCCTGCTGCCGCACCGGATGCGCCGGCCGAGCCGGCGCCGGCGCTGGCCTGGCCGCTCGACGGCCTCGACCTGGAGCTGGACCCGCCCGCTGCGCTGGAGCCCGAGCCTGCCTTGACCACGCCTTCGGGCCTGGTGCCGCTGGCGATGGCGCCGGAAAGCGCCGAGGAGGTCGATTTCTCGGAGTTTGCCCAGGCGATGGCCAGTGCCGAGGCCAAGGCACCCGCTGTGCAGGATCCCGAGACGCTGCAGCCGCACGACAGCGCGCTGGACTTTGTATCGATGGACGCGGGTTTGGAATTTGTGGCCGACCTCGAGGCTGCCAAGCTGGAACCGGCGCCAACCCGCTTGCCGCTGGAGCTGCCATCGCTGGATCTGACCGACGTGCCCGCCTCGCTGGAGCCGGCCCCCCCGACTGGATTCGATGCCATCGAGTTCGCGGACACCATGCTGCCCGCGCTCGAAGCGCTGCCAGAGGAGCCGGTGGCCGAGCCCCAGACCCTGCTCGTGGTGCCCGATGATCTGGCGTTCCCCGAGCCGGTTCCGCAGGCGTTGGAAGTGACGGAGCCGGCTGAACTACTGCAGCCGCATCCAGACATCCCGGCAGCGGATCTGAACGAGGCGTTCGTGTCGGCTGCCGAGCAGCAGGCAGTCGAACCCGCGCTGCAGCCCGCCGCTGCCGCAGAGGCTGAGGCTGAGGCTGAGGCTGAGGCTGAGGCTGAGGCTGAGGCTGAGGCAGCGGCCGAGCTACCCGTCCACGCGGAAACGCAGGCCCATCCGGAAGCCCCCGCCGACGTGCAAGCAGAGGCGCTGGCTCCCGTGCCAGCGCCGTCTGACACCGAGCCGCCGGCCGATGCTCAGGAGCCGGCCGAGGTGGCCAATGTGCTGGGCGTAAGCCCGGCGCTGTTCAATGTCTACCTTGCGGAAGCCGAGAACTGGTCGCACAACCTGGAGAAGGTGCTGTACGCCTGGGCCCAGGCGCCCAACCGCAATTTCCCCGAAGACGCCATCGCCTACGCCCATTCATTGGCAGGCAGCTCGTCCACGGTCGGTTTCAGTTCGTTGTCCGAGCTGGCCCGGTCGCTGGAGCATGCGCTCTCGCACATCCACAACTTCTCCAACCCGGAGGTGTCCTGGCTCAATACCTGCCAGGCAGCGGGCTCGGAGATCCGCAAGCTGCTGCACCAGCTGGCAGCCGGTTTTGTCAAACCGGCCAGCGAGATCGTGGTGCAGGACCTCGAAGACATTGCGAACCAGGAAATCAACTCGCAATTGCATCCGCCTTATGGCATGGCCGAGTTCGACCTCGAGCCCTCTGGCCTGGGCGAGTTGCGCGAGCATCCGGCCCGCGCAGCCGAGCCGGCCCGCGCCTTTGCAGCTGCAGCCGCCGTGCCGGCCGCTGCGTTGCCCGATCTGCTGGAGTTGCGCAATGACGATGCGATCGAAGTCGTCGACGTCATTGACCCCGACCTGTTCCTGATTTTCGAAGAAGAAGCGCAGGAGCTGCTGCCCAAGCTGGGTGGGGCGCTGCGCGAGTGGTCTTCCGACCCGCAGTACCTGCCGCCGCGCGGCGAAGTGCTGCGCCATCTGCACACGCTCAAGGGCAGTGCGCGGCTGGCAGGCGCGATGCGCCTGGGCGAAATGTCCCACCGCATGGAGTCCGAGGTCGAGGACATCGGCACCGAAAACCTGACCGGCCAGGACATCGAGATTCTGCTGGCGCGTTACGACGGCCTGCAGCAGGAATTTGTCGGTCTGCAGGAGCGGGGCAACCAGGTGCTGGCAGAGGGTGCCTTGCCCCAGCAGGCCCCTGCAGCCACCGAGATGGGCGAAGTGGTGGCCGAAGTGGCGGCCAGCACGCCCGCTGCACAGGAAAGCGCCAGTGCAGAGCAGGCGCTGCAAGCAGCCGATGCCGCTGACGCCAGCGCTGGCGTACAGCACAAGCCGCTGATGCTGCGCATGGCGCCGGTGCGTGCCGCTGCCGGTCAATCGGTGCGTGTGCGCTCGCAGTTGCTCGACCGCCTGGTCAATGAGGCAGGCGAGGTGCTGATTGCCCGCTCGCGTCTGGACATGCGCCTGAGCAACATCCGCTCGTCGATCAAGGACATGTCGAGCAACCTGGAGCGCTTGCGCACCTTGCTGCGCGATGTGGAGATGCAGGCCGAGTCGCAGATGCAGTCGCGCATGGCGCTGGCCAAGGATTCGGATTCGGGCTTCGATCCGCTGGAGTTCGACCGCTTCACCCGCGTGCAGGAACTCACCCGCATGATGGCCGAGTCGGTCAACGACGTGGGCACGGTGCAGCGCAATCTGCAGCGCACCGCCGAAGGCGCCGAAGACGATCTGATTGCCCAGGGCCGCCAGGCGCGCGAGCTGCAGCGGGACCTGCTGCGCACGCGCATGGTGGAGTTCGACTCCATCTCCGAGCGTCTTTACGCCATCGTGCGCCAGATCTCCAAGGAGCTGGGCAAACAGGTCAAGCTGGACATCACCGGTGCCTCGATCGAGATCGACCGGGGTGTGCTGGACCGGGTCACCCCGGCCTTCGAGCACTTGCTGCGCAACAGCGTGGCGCACGGTATCGAAACGCCGGAGGAGCGCAAGGCGCAAGGCAAGCAGCCGGTGGGCACGATCGCCATCGATGTGCGCCAGGAAGGCAATGATATCGCCGTGTCCATCCACGACGACGGCGCGGGCCTGCAGCTTGAGGCCATTCGCCGCAAGGCCATGCAGTCGGGTCTGATCACGGCCGACGAGCCGCTCGATGTGGACAAGGCGGCGCAGCTGATCTTTGCCCCCGGCTTCTCCACAGCCACCGAGGTCTCCGAGCTGTCGGGGCGCGGTATCGGCATGGACGTGGTGCGTACCGAGATCCAGTCGCTGGGTGGCCACATCGTGACCACGTCGGAGACCGGCAAGGGCACGCGCTTCCAGATGGTGATGCCGCTGACCACGGCGGTGACCCAGGTGGTGATGATGCGCGCCGGCGATCTCAAGTTCGGCGTTCCCGCCAATCTGGTGGAATACGTGCGGCGCGTGCCCAAGGCGCTGATCGAGCAGGCCCATGCCAACGGTGTCTACACCGACAACGAGCAGGAGCTGCCGTATTACTTTGCCGGTGCGCTGCTGCAGGGCCACCTGCGCAGCCAGGAAGAGCCGGAGAAGACCAGCGCGGTCGTGATCTTGCGCTCGGCCACCAAGCGCCTGGCCGTGCACGTCGATGAAGTGCTGGGCAACCAGGAAGTCGTGGTCAAGAACCTGGGCCCGCAACTGGCGCGCCTGCCAGGTCTGGCCGGCATGTCGGTGCTGGCATCCGGTGCGATTGTGCTGATCTACAACCCGGTGGCCTTGTACACCGTGTATGGCCAGCAGATTGCCGACCGCATTGCCGAAGCGGCGGTGCGCCCTGAAGTGGCCAAGGCACCGGTGCGTGAGTTGGCCGAGCAGGTGGTGCAGACGCCTTTGGTGCTGGTGGTCGACGACTCCATCACCGTGCGCCGCGTGACCCAGCGTTTGCTGCAGCGCGAAGGCTACCGCGTAGCGCTGGCCGCCGATGGCCTGCAGGCGCTGGACCGTCTGCGCGAGGAGCGCCCGGTCATGGTGCTGTCGGACATCGAGATGCCGCGCATGGACGGCTTCGAGCTGGTGCGCGAAATCCGTGCCGATGCGGCGATGAAGGACCTGCCGGTGGTGATGATCACCTCGCGCATTGCCGACAAGCACCGCGAGCACGCGGCCAGCCTGGGCGTGGACCATTACCTGGGCAAGCCCTATGCCGACGAAGTACTGCTGTCGCTGGTTCGCCAGTGTGTGCTGGACAATGAGATCAAGGCGGCCGACGCCGCCCCGCTGCACTGATCGGGCCGATGGCTCCAGTCCCAAGGGCTGCCTGCGGGCAGCCCTTTTTTTATGCGCGCCCGGCAGCCCTTGCTGCGTGCTGTGCACCCAAAAGGGCGCCGGGCTGCCCGTACAATGGTTCCCCATGAGCGCTGAGATCGACACTTCCGGGACCATGAACCTGACACACCATTTTCTGATTGCGATGCCTGGCATGCAAGACGAGATGTTTGGCCGCAGCGTGGTCTATGTGTGCGAGCACAGCGAAAAAGGCGCGCTGGGCATCATCATCAACAAGCCCTCGGACATCACGATGGGCAAGCTGTTTGACAAGGTCGATCTGCCACTGCGCCGCGAGGACCTGGAGCTCGAACCCGTGTTCCAGGGCGGCCCGGTGCATACCGAGCGCGGCTTTGTGCTGCACGACCGGATCGTCATCGAATCGGGCGCCGCCGACGAGTCCGCGTACTCGGCCACCTTGACCATTCCGGGCGGCCTGGAGATGACCACCTCGCGCGATGTTCTTGAAGCGCTGTCCACCGGCGCCGGTCCGCACCGGGTGCTGGTATCGCTGGGCTATTCGACCTGGGGCGAGGGCCAGCTGGAGTCGGAGATCACCGAAAACGCCTGGCTGACCGTGCATGCCGATGCAGGCGTGATTTTTGATACACCGGTGGCCGAGCGCTACAACACGGCGCTGGCGCTGCTGGGCGTGCAGCCCTGGGCGCTGTCTGCCGCTGCTGGCCGCGCATGACGGACGCTGCCACCAAGCCTTCGCTGGCAGAAGCGGCGCGCATGCAGAGCTTCATCGCCTTTGACTTTGGCATGAAGCGTACCGGCGCTGCCTTTGGCACCCGGATGCTGGGCACGGCCCGGCCGCTGCCGACGATCCATGCCGAAGGCAAGGCCCGTTTCACGCCGATGGAGAGCCTGATCAGCCAGTGGCAGCCCGACGCGCTGGTCGTCGGCATTCCCTACCACCCCGACGGCGCGGCCCATGAAAATACCGCGCTGGCGCTGCGCTTTGCGCGCCAGCTGCGGGGGCGCTTTGGACTGCTGGTGTTCGAGGTGGATGAGCGCTACAGCACCACCGAGGCGCTGGCCAACGGCGCGCGCGATGCCGATGCGGCCTCGGCCTGCATCATTCTCGAGCAGTTCATGCGCAGCCTGGATGTGCCCGATCTGGGCGGCACGGCCTGAAACCCCGCTGGCCCGCCATGCAAGCGCTGACCCGTTCCCTGATTGGCCTGTGGCGCCTGGCGCGCATGGGTCTGCATATCGTGGTGGGTGTCATCACGATCTGGCTGACGTTTGGCCGCCTGGGCCATGCCGAGCGCAACCGGGCGGTGGAGCGCTGGGCCGCTCAACTGCTCCGGCTGAGCGGCATCGAGCTACGGGTGCTGGGTGCGGTGCCTGCGCACGGCCCCTTGCTGATCGTTGCCAACCATCTGTCCTGGCTCGACATTCCGGCCATCCATGCGGCCGGGCACTGCCGCTTTGTTTCCAAATCCGACGTCAAGGCCTGGCCCGTCATCGGCGGCCTAGCCAGCGCCGCAGGCACCTTGTTCATTGAGCGCAACTCCCGGCGCGATGCGATGCGCACCGTCAGCCGCATGGAGGATGCAATGCGCCACGGGGATATCGTTGCGGTCTTCCCCGAGGGGACGACGGGCGATGGCCGGCAGCTGCTGCCTTTCCATGCCAACCTGCTGCAATCGGCGATTGCGGCCGAGGCGCCGGTGCTGCCCTTGGGGCTGTGCTTTTACGACAAGCTAAGTGGCCGCATGAGCAGTGCCCCGAGCTATATAGGCGACGAGAGCCTGCTGGGATCCATCTGGCGCACCGTGACGGCACCGCCGTTGGTGGCGCAGCTGAACTATGGCCAGCCGCAGGCCAGCGCAGGCCGCAACCGGCGCGACTGGTCGGCCGACCTGCAGGCGGCGGTGGACCAGCTGCGCCAGGTGCAGCGCTGACGAGGACCGAGGGCTGCTGGCCTGAGGCTCATTGCCCGGGCGCGAAGCAGACCAGATGCTCGGGCTGGGCACGCAGGCCGATGCTGTCGCCCACCGCGTGCTGCAGCTGGCTGGAGACCTGCGCATAGACCAGCTGCTGGCTGGGCAGCTGCAAGGTGTAGAGATACTGCGATCCCCGGAAGGATTTGCGCAGCAAGGTGGCGCGGTACGGCGAGGCAGGGTCAAACACCACCTCGCTGGCGCGCAGCAGCACATCGCAGGCCTGTGATGCTTCCGGCGCGGCGATGGCACCGAGCGGGGTGTCGAGCTGCCAGCCTTGCGCAGACGACACCGGGGTGGCCGGCAGCAGACTGCCGTGGCCGATGAAGTTGGCCACAAAGCGGCTGGCGGGTTGCTGGAACAAGGTGCTGGCATCGGCCCATTGGTGCAGGTGGCCGCTTTCCATCACGCCAATCTGGTCGCCAATCGCAAAGGCCTCCAGCTGGTCGTGCGTGACGAACAGCGCGGTCGCCTGCGCGGCCTTGAGGATGTCGCGCAGCTCATGGGCCAGGCGTTCACGCAGATCCACATCGAGGTTGGAGAAGGGCTCATCCAGCAGCATCAGCTGCGGCCGGGGCGCCAGCGCCCGGGCCAGCGCCACCCGCTGCTGCTGGCCGCCTGACAGCTCATGCGGGTAGCGCCCAGCGCTGTTCTCCAGCCCCACGAGGCGCAGCACCTCCTGCACGCGCTGCTGCTGCTCCGACCGGGGCAACTGGTGGATGCCGAAGGCCACATTCTTGCCCACCGTCAGATGCGGAAAAAGGGCGTAATCCTGGAACACCATGCCGATGCGGCGTTTCTCGGGCGGCAGATTAGCGCTGCTGCTGCTGACGACCTGGCCTTGCAGGCGGATCTCGCCGCTGGCGATCGGCTCGAGCCCGGCCACTGCACGCAGCAAGGTGGTCTTACCGCAGCCCGAGGGGCCAATCAGCACGCCGATATCGCCTGCCTGCAGCTGCAAAGACACCTGCGCCACCGCAGGCTTGGGGCGCCCGGCATAGCGCACATTCAGTTGGGAGACCTCTAGAAACATGGCCGCATTGTAGAGGGCTCTCCCGGGCAAAGGGCTTAGGTGCCTGGCAGGTAGAATCGCCAGCTTTTGGCCCGTCAGTGATTCGCATTTGCAAAATCTCGCCCGCTTCCGTCGTCAGCTGCTGCTGGTAGCCATTGCCCTGGTGCTGGTATTGCCGGTGCTCACCGTCTTTAGCGCCTGGTTGCCCGGGGCGGGCAATGACCTCGGTGCGTTTGCCGTGGTGCGCGAAATGTTTGCGACGGTGCTGCCGGGCTACATCCGTACCACGGTGGCGCTGGGGCTGATGGTGGCGTTGGGTTCGGCGGTCGTGGGCACCCTGTGCGCGGCGGTGGTGACCCTGTTCGACTTTCGCGGCCGCAAGACCTTGGAATGGCTGCTGCTGCTGCCGCTGGCGATGCCCGCCTATGTGACGGCCTATGCCTATACCGATTTTCTGCAGTTCAGCGGGCCGCTGCAGGTGTGGATGCGTGCCAGCTTCGGGCTGCAAGGGCGGCTGCTGCCGGAGGTGCGGTCGCTCGGCGGCGCCGTGCTGGTGTTTGTGGTCTCGCTCTACCCTTATGTCTACCTGCTGGCGCGCACGGCGCTGAGCGAGCGCGCCGCCCACCTGATGGAGGCGGCGCGCCTGCTGGGCGCGTCGATGCCGCGCCGGATCTGGGCGGTGGCCTTGCCGATGGCCCGGCCAGCGGTGGTGGCCGGTGTGGCACTGGTGATGATGGAGACCCTGGCCGATTTCGGGGTGGTGAGCTACTTTGGCATTCAGACCTTCACCACCGGCATCTACAAGGCCTGGCTGTCGATGGAGAACCGCAGTGCCGCAGCCCAGCTGGCCACGATGCTGCTGGTTTTGGTGCTGGTGGTGCTGCAGCTGGAGCTGCGCGCGCAGCGGCGCATGCGCTTTGTCACCAGCGGGGTGGGGCGCGCCTCATCGGCCGAGGCCCAGCCGTATCGCCTGCAGGGTGCGCGCTGCCTGGCGGCCTGGTTGCTCTGTGCGTTGCCGGTGCTGCTGGGCTTTGTGCTGCCCGTCATGTTCATGCTGCGGCCCTTGGCGGCCGATTGGTCGGTGATTCCGTTGGACCGCTTTGTGCAGTGGGCCGGCAACAGCATCCGCTTTGGGGCCATCACTGCCGTGCTGGCCGTGGCCATTGCCTTGCTGGCCGCCTATGCGGCCCGCCGCAGCCAGGACTGGGTCACGCGCAGCACGGTGGGCCTCATCAGCCTGGGCTATGCGGTGCCCGGCGCGGTGATCGTCGTGGGCCTGCTGCTGCCAGTGGGCTGGGTGCAGCAGGCGTTTCCGCAATGGGCCTTTCCAGCGCTGATCACCGCGACCTCAGCCGGCATCATCTGGGCCTATCTGGTGCGCTTCACTGCCATTGCGCTGCAGTCCCTGCAGAGCGGCTACACCCGCATTCCCAGAAGTCTGGATGAATCGGCACGCATGCTGGGTGTGGGCAGCGCCGGCCTTCTGGCCCGCGTGCATGGCCCGCTGCTGCGGCGCTCGGCCCTGACCGCCGCGTTGCTGGTCTTTGTGGATGTGATGAAGGAGCTGCCCGCCACGATGGTGCTGCGGCCCTTCAACAGTGACACGCTGGCCGTGGTGGCCTACCAGCTGGCACGCGACGAGCGCCTGGGCGAGGCGGCGCTGCCGTCGCTGGCGCTGGTGCTGGTGGGGCTGGTGCCGGTCATCTTGCTGATCCGCACGATGCGCAGCTCGGCATCGCGCTGATACCGCTCATCCTCGTTGCCTAGCTGGCGGTTCAGCAGGCTGGCCGCGCACATTCCATCGGCGCATTCTGCAAGCTGAATCACCACAGCGGCTGCACGCTCCCCCTAATTTGGATCTCCGTGGTGTTATTGCCCTATCGATAGGTGACCTATATCGCCTTTGATCTGGATCAAACAACCATCTCGGGTTTTCCCTTAAACTGAATTTTTGAAACATTAATTGACTATTGGTGTTTCATTTTTTGAATCACCGAGATGCTTGCCGTCCGCGTGATTGGATGGCTGGCGCGCCGAGGTGGTGCCAGGCTTGGCTTCCCGTCCACCTCCCAATGCCGCGCAGCGGCTCCCATCGCGTGCAAACACCAACTCCCGTTCTGGAAACAGACAACTGGGGCGTGGCCTATGGCGACAAGGTCATCCTCTCCAGCCTGCAACTGCAGATCGCCCCTTGCGCCATCACAGTCCTGATGGGGCCGGTCGGAGGGGGCAAGTCCACGGTGTTGCGCAGTCTGGCGGGCCTCAATGACGAAAACCCGCGCTTTGCGCAATGGGGACAGTTGCGCTATGCCGGCCAGCCGCTGGCGGGCGTCCACCGCCCCCACCTGGTGCGCCAGCATGTGCGCCTGATGCAGTCGAGCGTGCAGGATTCGCTCAGCGAGTTGCTGCCGCAGGCCCATCTGCTCTCCGGTTTGGACCGCCGTGCCTGGTGCGAGGCCTATCTGGACCGCATGGGCTTTGCCGATATCAAACCGCTGCTGGCGCAAACAACGGTGGAGCTGTCTGCGATGCACCAGCGTGCGGTAGCCATTCTGCGCGAAGCCGCTGCCCAACCCTTGCTGCTGATGTGCGATGAGCCCACTGCCGACTTGCAGGACTACGACGCCTATCTGCTGCTGGAACTGCTCAAACGCATTGCCCATGAGCGCGCTGTGCTGCTGGTGACCCACAACCAGCGCCATGCCCAGCGCGTGGCCGACCATGTGCTGCTGCTGGCCGGTGGTGCGGTGCAGGAGACGAGCCGCGCTGACCACTTTTTCTCCGCGCCGTATTCTCCGGCAGGCCAGCAGTTTGTACGCAGCGGCAGCTGTGCCGTGGTGGTGCCGCAGCAGACGGTGCAAGAGGCCATGCAGGCCGAACCTGCACCTGCAGCGCTGCAGGCCCCCGCCCGCACCGCTGCGCAGGCGGCCCGCCAAAGCCAGCGCGCGGTATTGCCCGATCTGGCGCTGGCCAACCCGGTGCTGGCGGCCGAACACTATGTGCCCGGCGCGCGCGGGCCGCGCGGTTTTGCCTGGCTGGTGCCGGGCAAGCTGGCCGGCACGCCGCTGCCGGGTGTGGTCAACGACACCGATGTGGACATGCAGGCGCTGAGGCGTTGCGGCATCACCGTGCTGGTGTCGTTGACCGAGACCGATATCGACCAGGCGGCGCTGGCGCGCAACGGCCTGCGCAATGTGCATCTGCCGGTGCATGACCGGGAACCGCCATCGGTGTCACAGCTGCAGATGCTGATGCTGAAGATGAAGCGCCTGCTGCTGGCCGGCGAAGTGCTGGCGGTGCACTGCCTGGCGGGCCTGGGCCGCACCGGCACCGTGCTGGCGGCCTGGCTGGTGTTCGAGGGCATTACCGCCGAAGAAGCGCTGCGCCGTGTGCGCGAGATTGAACCGCAGTACGTGCAGTCGGAGCGGCAGGAGCAGGCGCTGCTGGCCTACGAAGCCATGCTGCTCGAAAAAATGGGCTGACCGCCACCGGCGTGCCAGCCCTCATCCCCCCATTTTTGAAGGAACCCAACACATGTCCATGGATACCGTTTTGCAGAAGGTCGCTACATTTGTGCCCGAATGCCTGGCTGCCGGCTATGTCGATGTGGCTACCGGCATGCTGCTGGCCATTCGCACGGTCGATTCGCACCCGCGCGAGGTGATCGACCTGGTGGCCGCGGCCACCGCCGACCTCTTCAATGGTCCCAATGTGTCGATGATCGAGCGCATGTTCAAGAAGTCGCGCGGTCTGCAGGACGATGGCCACCACTATTTCCAGGAAATCATCGTCAACAGCGACAACCTGATCCATATCTTCATGCGCGGCAAGGCCAACCCCGAGTATGTGGCCGTGCTGGTCTGCCGGCGCACCGCCAACCTGGGTATGGCGCTGACCAAGGCGCGCATCATCATGCCCGAGCTCGAAGCCTCTCTGTAATAAGATCGGGGGCATGGCCCAAGACACGATCACCATCTACCACAACGCTCGCTGCAGCAACTCACGCGGCGCGCTGGCGCTGATGGAGGCCCGGGGCATCGAGCCCCGGATTGTGGACTACCTGCGTGCGCCGCTGGACAGCGCGCAACTCGCGGCGCTGATCGCGCAGCTGGGGCTGCCGGTGCGCGAGGTGATGCGCAGCAAGGAGGCCATTTATGAGGCGCTGGATCTGGGCCGTGCGGGCTTGAGCGATGCCGAACTGATTGCGCAGATCGCCGCCCATCCCGAGCTGCTCAACCGGCCCATCGTCGTGAGCGCCAAGGGCGCGCGTCTGTGCCGCCCGCCTGAGCGGGTGCTTGACCTGCTCTGATGGGCCCGGCCGCTTGCGCGCCCAGCCGCCGTCCCGCGCACGCTGACGGGCAGTAGGCCATGCTGCGCGTGACCGTCCTCTCGGGCCTGGGCCACACGATTGCGGTGGTGGTGGCGCTGCTGGTCTACACCTTGGTCACGCGTGCCGGGCACCAGCGCCGCCATCCCGCGTCCGCCATCGGCTGGGTGCTGGGCATGGTCACCTTTCCCTATCTCTTCCTGCCTCTTTTTCTGGTGTTCGGGCCGCGCAAGGCGGTGCGGCCGCCAGCGCATGCCGTTCTCCCCCCCGCCGGCCAGCGCCGCAGCACGGTGCCCCCTCAGGTGCCGGGCTGGGCAGGCCAGTTGCTGGCCAGCATGGAGCTCGATCCGGCCCAGCCCAATGCGGAAGTGGTGTTCCATGAAGATGGCCTGCAGGCCTTGCAGCAGCTGCTGCGGTTGATCGAGCAGGCGCAGCGCAGCCTGGATGTCTGCACCTATGTGTTTGCCGACGATGTCGTCGGTCGTCAGATCGGCACGGCGCTGCAGCAGGCTGCGCAGCGCGGTGTCAAGGTGCGGCTGCTGCTCGATGGCGTGGGCTGCTGGCGCCTGCTGCCCATGCGGCTGCGCCAGTTGCGGCGCTCGGGCGTGCTGGTGCGTCGCTTCATGGTGCCGATGCTCCAGCCGATTCGCGGTGGCAGCAATCTGCGCAACCACCGCAAGCTCGCAGTGGCTGACGGCGTGCATGTCTGGAGCGGCGGGCGCAATCTGGCCGATGAGTACTTTCTGCCCAGCAGTGCCGGGCACCCGGCCTGGGTCGACCTGAGCTTCAACGTGCAAGGGGCCCTGGCCGGCGTGGTGGCTGCGCAGTTCGAGGCCGATTGGCGCGCGGCCAGAGGCCGGCGCCGCCCTATGTGGCTGTCGCCAGCGATGGCGCTGGGGGGTGGCGACCAGGGCTGGGCCCAGTGGCTGCCCAGCGGCCCCGACCATGCCGATGACACCTTGCATGCGCTCTACCTGGCCAGCGCCTTCCATGCGCAGACATCGATCACCTTGGTGAGCCCGTATTTTGTGCCCGATGACGCGCTGCTGGAGGCCTGGTGCCTGGCCTGCCGGCGCGGCGTGCACCTGCGCGTGGTGGTGCCCCAGTGCTCCAACCACCGCCTGGCCGATTGGGCCCGTGAGCGCGCATTGCGGGCGCTGGTGCTTGCCGGTGCCCAGGTGTATTGCTCACCCCACATGGTGCATGCGAAGGTGGTGGTGGTCGATGACCGCATGGCCTTGTGCGGTTCGGCGAACCTCGACGGGCGCAGCCTGTTCTTGAACTACGAGGCGATGACCGCGTTCTACAGCGCCCGGGAGATCGCCTGGCTCCAGCATTGGTGCGGGCAGCAGATGGCAGAAAGCACGACCTATGCCTACCGTGCACCGGGGTGGTGGCGGGATGTCGGAGAGGGTCTGGTGCGGGGCGTTGCCTTCCAGCTGTGAAGCGCCGATCCGCAGCAGACCCCAAAAAAAGCCACCCGCAGGTGGCTTGTACCAGACCAGGAAGCCATCAGGCCCGGACCCGTTTGCGTGAACGCGCCAGGCCCCAGCCTGCCACCAGGCCCGACATGCCCAGCAACGCCCAGATGCCGAACACGGGAACCGCTTGGGGCGTCGCAGGTTGTGGCGGTGTGGTGGTCGTCTTGACCGGGCCGAAGGCCGCACTGCACACCTCGGGACCCACCAAGGTGCCCCGGACGGCCACGGGAGTGACACAGTAGTACAGATAGGCTTTGTCATCGGCAGCCTGGGTGGTGTAGGTCACCGTGCCTGCGGCGCCCAGCGTGTTGCCCGACTGCAGCACGGTGCCCTGGGCGGCCTGGGTCAGGCTGGCGTTGTCACTGCGCACCCATTGGTAGCGGGTACCGGTGGCGCTGCTGTCTTCGGGGTCGGATTCGGTATCGGCGTAGCCATAGGTCCCCGTCAGGGTCTGGCCGACGTCAGGCTGGCCGCTGACGGCAGGGGTGGCGGCCGGTGCATCATTGGGCAGGCAGGCATTGCTGCCTGAGATAGCCGCTGCGAAACCCATGTAAGGGTTTCCGCTTTTGACATAGACGGTCATGGTGTTTGCACCGGCCTGCCAGTCGGGCGAGGCCATGCTGGCGATGGAGAGCCAGCGGTTGGTGCCAAAACCGTTGTAGTTGAACTGGTTGGTGCTGCCTGCCTGCGGCAGGCCCCAGGTGCCCAGGCCCCTTGCCACCTGCGATTTGCCGTTGATGAAGATATCGACCACCGAGTTGTCGGCGCTGTAGGTCATCGAAGGCGCAAAGCTGCCCAGAGATACTGCCGGGTCGATGCTGAATTGCACCTGGAACAGGGCATCGATATTGCCGAAGTTCGCGCCGTCGACATAGGGCTGGCCGCCCCAGGCATTGGCAGCGATCCATTGCGCAGTGCTGCTGGCCGCTGGTGTGCTGGTCCAGCTCGACACGCGGCTGGTGACGATCGTGGCATCCCCAAAGCTGCGCCAGTTGGCCGGATCGCTGCCCGCATAGGCAGACAGGTACTGAAAGCGCCAACGGCTGTCGACCTGTGCGTTGCCGGGGCTGGGCTGGCCGGTATTGAGTTGGGCCAGCGAGTTGGGGCTGCAATCGATCGTGACGGAGGTTTGGGCCTGTGCCAGGCTCCATACGCCCCAGCTGGCGGCAAGAAGGGCGCTGGCCGCCCAGTGGCGTGCCGGGTGTTTTTGTCGATGGGACATGGTCGATGTATTCAATAAATCAATTGAATTTTCATTATTTCAAATTCAATAGAAAAATCTGTTGAGTACAGCGAAACATTTATAGCCGTTGAAAATTGTCCACAAAGCTGTGACATTTCCATGCGTCTGCGTCGCAGCCGAGATTGTTTTACGGGCAGAGATATCGATGAGGGCCAGGCTGGAAAGATGCTTGCTGCCGGCATTCCGGAAGCAGGAATCCTGCCGCGATTGACAAGTAAACCTGACATTGCTAAAGTCAGGTTTACTTTACATTTCTGGAGACTTCACCGTGCACCACGCGCTCTCTTCGCATCCGCCGTCCGCCTCGCTGCGCCGCTACCTGATCCGCACAGCGGTATGGATGGGCATTTATTGCGCCCTTCATCTGGGGGTCATCCTGGGTTGGTTCGACGCCATCCTCGGTACGCCCAGCGCCTGGTTGCTGGCACTGGCCGTCGCAATGCCGATTGCAGCGCAGTTGCGCGCATCGCTGCTGTGGATCCAGGCGGCCGACGAATACCAGCGTGCGCAGGCCATCCGCAGTGTGGTGATGGCCTGTGGGCTGTTGCTGATGCTATGCACGGTCTGGGGCTTTGGCGAGAGCTATGCCGCCGCACCGCATTTGCCTGTCTGGCTGGTGGTGCCGCTGTTCTGGCTGGTGTGGGCGCTGGTGAGCGCAGTGATGCGGGTGCGGGGCTGATGGATAACCATCTGCGCGCCCTGCGTGCCAAGGCCCAGTGGACGCAGGCCGATCTGGCCCTGCGCCTGGGCGTATCGCGCCAGGCGGTCAATGCGCTCGAGACGGGCAAGCACGATCCTTCACTCGATCTGGCCTACCGCATCAGTATGGTGTTTGGCTTGCCGGTGGAGGCGATCTTTGCCAACCCCTACCGCCGCGACGGGTCCTGAATGCCCGTGGGCGGTTGCTTCCGGCGATCACTGAGGTGCGTCAACATCCGGTGCTTTCCCGTACATCATCAACACTGGCTGACAGGGATTTGTTTGCAATATTTCTGCTTTGGTATGAAGCTAGACAGCCTCTGAATAGCAGAGTCTGTTAGAGCGGATGGACCGCTGCCATCTGGCTGCCATGCTGGCGCCCGATACTTGCAGGTTCAGCCGCTTTCGCTTCGTTTGTCTTCGACGCTTTGTTTGAAAGGTATTCCATGGCCAAATCTGACCGCAGCACCAAAACGGATATCAAGGCGCGCCGCAAGGCGCCGCTGGTCACCCCCAGTGACCTCGATTCGGCGGCTACCAAGGACATCAGCGCGGCCCTCAACGGCGTGCTGGCCGATGTCTTTGCGCTCTACCTCAAGACCAAGAATTTCCACTGGCACATGAGCGGACCGCACTTCCGTGATTACCACCTGCTGCTCGACGAACAGGCTGACCAGCTCTATGCGATGACGGACGCCATTGCAGAGCGTATCCGCAAGGTCGGTGGCACGACCTTGCGTTCCATTGGCCATATCGCCCGGCTGCAGCGCATCAGCGACAACGACGCCGACTATGTCGAACCGCTGGACATGCTGGCGGAACTGCGCGAGGACAACCAGCAGATGGCCGCCCGGCTGCGCGAGGCACACAACGTCACCGACGAGCACCGAGACATTGCGTCGTCGAGCCTGCTGGAAAACTGGATCGACGAAACCGAGCGCCGCACCTGGTTCCTGTTCGAATCGAGCCGCAACGCAGGGTAAGGGCTGGAGCGCCCGGCGCAGTGCGCACCGCGGCGCCTGTGCTCGCTTGCAAAGCCCCACCCCGCTGCGCGCGGCGGTGGGCCACAGAAGTTGCCGGCGCGCCTGTGGCCGGCGAGCCGGCGCTGCCTTTCAGCGCTGGCGGCGCTTGGGCAACCAGGCGAGTGGGGCCAGCAGCAACGACAGCAGGGCCAGGCCCCAGGGGGACATCGCGGGTACCGCCACCGGCGTCGCGGCAGGAGGCACATAGGCTTGGCCCACGACCTCTCCTGATTCGATCAGACGCAGGTCGCCCGGGATGGTGCAACGTGCATCGGGGCAAACCGTGGAGAATGCCTTGCTGCGCAGGGCCAGGACGGGCTGCGCCATCGGATTGATCGGGATGGTGCCGCCCGCATCGGTCATCGGGCTTTGCAGGTCGATCAGCAGCACCTGCTTGCCGGTCATATCGCTGGTGTCCGGCGGTGCAAAAATAATGAACTGCGCAGGGTCGGGCGACGCTTCGGCACAGTTGGCGCCATCACAGGTACTGCTGAAGCTGGCTGCCGCAGAGCCATCCGGCGCCGTGGTGGCAATGCCGATGCGGCTGTAGCTGCCGGTGGACGCGTCAAACACATAAGAGCCGCTGGCGGTGCCGCCATCCGCAAACCTGACATCGGTCAATGTCCATTGCACCAGTGCTGCATGGGAGGCTGAGGTAAAGCCAGCAAAGGCCAGGGCAAGGGCGCCTGCACATAGAAGTTTGCTCATCGTCATTTTCCAAAGGGGTTTGAATGCAAACAAATGTATCCCAATCTCCAGTTGCGCTGGCGCAATCGCTGCCGCTTGCGGTGCACTCCTGCTCTGGTGGTAGTCTGTCAGACGCGGCGCTCTTTGGATGCTTGCCATTGCGGAGCCGCTGCAATGGGCAAATATCTTGATACATTTGCTTTTGCTCCAAATTTTTTTTGTGGTGAGTGTATGGATAACCAAGACAAAGTCACGATTCACACCCCTTTTGCCATCTCTCCGCGTGGCGCCGAAGTGCTGGCCACCGGCTGGAGTGTCAGAAAAGAGTTCATCGGCGAGCCGGTGCACGATGCCAACGGCCAGGAAATTGGCACGGTCGACGATGTGATCGTTGGCAGAGAAGACAACCTGATCTTTGCCATCGTCGGCATCGGCGGCTTCATGGGGCTGGGGACCTATGATGTTGCGATTGAGTTTTCCCGCTTCAAGCTCGGCAAATACGGACTGCTGCTCCCCGATGCCAGCAAGGAGACCCTGCAGGGCTTGCCCCAGTTTGTCTATCCGAAGGCCACCGTCTAAGCCCTGGCGCCCGCGCGCCCACCCGCTGTTCCACGCTGAGCGCCGTTGCTGTCCATCGCAGCTGCGGCGCTTTTGCCGAACTGGCCCGGACCCAGTGCGGCAGTGGTTGCGCTGCCGTCCATGCCCGGCAGGACTGCCGCCTCGGAGCGGTATCCGTAAGGCCCTGGCACCGAGACATAAAAAAGCCACCCTGCGGTGGCTTGCCCGTTGACGGCGCTCGGGTGTCAGGCGCGGCGCTGACGGCCGATTCCGAGCCATGCGATCAGCGGTGTCAGTCCGAGCAGCGCCCACAGGCCCAGACCTGGCACCGGCGTAGGGGCCTGCTGCACCACACGGGCGGTGACAGGTCCCACCGGGCTGGTGCAGACCTCTGCACCAGGACTGGCGCCGGTTTGGGCGGCCGGCTTGACGCAGAAGAACACGTACTGGTTCAGATCCGTGGCTTGCAAGGTGTAGCTGACCGTCTGGCCCGCACCACCGGTTGTGCCACTGGCGACGACGGTGCCTTCGCTGGCGCTTGCGATGCTGGGGTTGGGACTGGTGACAAACTGATAGCTGGTGCCGGTGCCGCTGGGGTCTTCGACATCGCCATTGTTGTCGGTATAGGTATAGCTGCCAGTGACGGTGGAGCCGACCTGGGGCGTGCCGGTGATGGCAGGCTCGGCCACCGGCACGGTATTGGGAGGGGCGCGCTCGATGAGGGCCACCATGTGCTGGTAGGCAGGATCCAGGTTGCGGAACAGGTCCATCGTGTAGGTGGTGGAGCGGTAGGACGTGCGCAGTGTGGGCAGGTTGGCCTTCATCGCGTCGTACAAGGTGGTATAGGCGGTGACGAATGCCGCCTGGTCCGTGCCACCATAGTCAATGACGTTTTCCAGCGCGGGGCGCGAGGAACCTGTGCTGGTATTGATACTGGCGGCGCTGCCGTCATAATCATTACCGATTTCCCACAAGGCATACTGCAGTGCGCGCCGCTGCTCAATAGTGCCTGTTTTGTAGAAAGTCAGATAATACTGGTCGAGCAGCCAATAGATGGCCGCTTCCCCTGCAGCACCCGATGGGCCCCGGATCGCCGTCGCCCCCGCTTCCGTCTCAAACTGCGCTTTGGGTGTGGCATAGGTAAAAGGCGGATTCGTGCGGTGATCAATACAAATCAGCAGCACTTCGTCATCGCTATAAAGTGGTCCATCGGGATCATAAGCCAGCGATGTAGAGGTGCCTGAATAGATTCCGCTTCCGGCGTAAGTCACCGGGCCGGATATGGCCGCGGCGCTGGACAAGCCGGGCACGGCCATCGCAAGCATGGCGGCAAGGGTCAGAATCTGTGTTCGCATCGTATTTTCCATTTGCTGTACTGAGGCACCGCTCCGCCTCCGTTGGAGTGCTGAACCGTCTCCCATTGCCGTGGATCTGCGGATCACCGCCGACCTGAGACAAGCTCGCTAACACAGGCACGGGTGAACGGGCTGGATAACGGCCGCGAGCCGGGTGATACCCAGGCAGGTGGAGAGGTATGCAGAAAATATACAGCGTGTCTAAATGTTCGATGCTTTGGTTTTTTGCAAAGATATTTGCTTTTATGCAAATGTGCTGGGTGATTTTCCAGAATCGAGGCGGGTGTTTATATTGTTGACATTTGCCGTAAAAACCAAAGTAGCGGATGGATAGTCAGTAGCAACTACCAATGCATGGTCTTAGTTTTTGATGATTATTTCAGCGCTTGGCAGCAAGCTGGTAAATAGTGTGGTGCGCAAGCTTTTTGGCGATGGCAGGTGGCTGATATTCTCGGCTGTCCGGTGGTTCCATCGGAAGGAGGTGTCATCGATGCATTTGGTGGCTATCGATGTTTGAAGTGCCATGGATGGAGACCGAGGGAATATCTTTATGGTGCCTTCCGGTATTCACGCGGCGCTGTTGAGGCTTCGTCGGGACCATTATTGAACCTCCGAAACGACGATGTGATGCGTTGGGCGATGTTGCGGCGAGGGCTGAAACAGCGATTGCAGGCTTTAAAAAGAAAATAAAGCTATTTTGAATTGTAGTTTTGCAGGATGGCGGCCTCGGCCCCCAGGTCATGCCGTGCAGCCCTGCACGGAGAGCGGTAGGCATGCGGCGGCCTGGTGCAGGGCCATGGGGGGTAGCCGCAGCCTCGAATTGGGGCAGATCTACGGCGAAGACGCAGGTGGCTGCACTGCCGCTTGCGTGCTGGCAGGCTCCGCTGGCCGTACCTGTGCCAGCATGTAGTTCGCCAAGGTTTCATACAGCGGTCGGGCGATCATCCGCGAGACCAGACTGGCCAGCATCGCGGCCGCCATCAGGCTCAGCACCATCGAGTGCCCATCTACCATTTCCATCACGATGATGAAGGCGGTAAGAGGCGCTTGCGTGACGGCAGCGAGGAAGGCAGCCATGCCCATCGCGATCAACGCGGGTGCAATATCGCTGCCCATCATCAGCGACACGTTGTGACCGACACCCGCGCCAATGGACAAGGACGGCGCAAAAATTCCGCCCGGCACACCCACCCAGGCGGACAGCCAGGTCGCGATGAATTTGAGCGTCACGTAGAGCGTCGGCATTTCCGCTTCGCCGGCGAGCATGTGCTTGACTTCCTCAGAACCGGCACCGAAGGTTGCGCCGCTGGTGACCAGGCCGATGACCGCGATCAGCAGACCCCCCGCTGCTGCAAAGCGGATAGGGTATTGCGCGCGAATGCGGTTCAGGCGCTCTGGGGCTCCTGTCAGTGATGCGGCCATCAGTTTGGCAAACAGACCCCCCAGCGCGCCGCAACTCAAGGCCACACAGATGCCAGGTAGCAGCGCGTGCCAATCCAGGCTCGGCACCTGGATGCGCCCGAAGTAATTCAGGTTGCCAAAGGCTGACACCCCCATGAGACCGGCGAGCACGATCGCCGCAATGATCAACCCGCTGGCGCGCGACTCCAGCTTGCGGGACAGCTCTTCAATTGCAAACACGATCCCCGCCAGTGGCGCGTTGAAGGCCGCCGCAATACCCGCTGCGCCGCCCGCCACCAGCAGCGCGTGGCCGGTGATGCCCGAGCGCGGACCGAACCAGCGCTTGGCGTGGTGCATGACACCAGCGGCCACCTGAACCGATGGTCCTTCGCGGCCGATGGACAGCCCGGCCAGAAACCCGAAGCCTGCCAGCGTTATCTTGGACGCGGACAACCACAGCGATACGAAGCGACTGCGCTCTTGGTCATGGAGCGCCGTCTCTTGTGCAGCCATGACCTGAGGAATCCCCGAGCCCGCAGCCCCCGGGGCCCAGCGCCGTGTGGCCCAGACGATCGCTGCCGTCAGGCAGGGGGTCCAGAGCAGCACGGCCCAGCCACCTTGCCAGTGGTAGATGTGCATGAACCAGTCAAACGCCTTCTCGGCCACCATCGTGAAACCCACGACACACAAACCCGCAGCGGCGGCATAGGCCAGCACAATGCCACGCTCCACCCAGCGCCAGCCCTCCCCGAATTCTTGTCTCAGGTTCTGTACGAAATCGGGTTCTTGCTGCATTGCGCCCTCGTGGAGTGAGGCGTTCAGTCTAGTCAGTTTGGATGTGACGGGTCATTGCCATCGTTGCGCGCGACCATAAAGCTCAGGCTTTTGTAGCGGAGGCCCATAGCTGAGAACGGAATCTGCCGCGCTACACGGGCGGTGGTGAACCTACCGGACATGGCGGTAGGGATGATGGCCCCACGACGCGCGAGCAGGCGCCGCGCGCTGGTACTGGAGGTGGGGCAATGCAGGCACAAGGCAGGGCACTCCCTGGCCATCTTGCTCTATGCGTGTCAGCGCTTTTTCGAGATCTCGGCGCTCATGTACTCGTTGAGGTCGCGCAAATCCTTCACCCGCCACGTAAAAGCTGGCAGCTTGACGCCGTTCTCGCGCAGGGTTCTGGGAATCAAATCGCCATTGGGCCTCAGCACCACCGATGAGACGATGACGCCCGGGTAGTCATTCAAGCGCCTCTTGAACGCGGCGGTCGTGAGGTCGGGGGTGGGCGGATTGCTTTTGTTCGCCAACGGCCCTGTGCCTTTGATATCGGCGCCATGGCACATGGCACAGCGCTGCACAAAGATATTTTTGCCATTGCTGTTCTCTGCCTGTGACCAGGGGGTATGTGCCAGCAGCAGAAAACCGAGCGAGACGAAGACGGAATTTTTCATCAGTTGTTATGGAATTGAGGGCCTGCATTATTTTGTCGCAGGCTGCAGCCTTTTCTCTGGCATTGCCGGTCAGGCCTCATATTTTCTTTGCGCCGTGCCGTTGCCTGAATGCACTGGGCACCCTGCCCAAGCGCTTGCGGAACATGGTTGAAAAGGCACTGGGGCTGTCATAACCCAGGTCCAGCGCCACCTGCGTGACCGACTGCCCGCCCGACAGCCTGGGGAGGGCCGCGAGCAAACAGGCCTGCTGCCGCCAGGCGCCAAAGCTCATGCCGGTTTGCTGGCGAAAGAAGCGGTTGAAGCTGCGCAGGCTTTTGTGCAGTTGTTCGGCCCAGTCCTCCGGCGCGTCCTGCAGCTGGGGCGCCTTCAGGAACGCCTTGCACAACGCTGCCAGCGTCGCGTCTTGCGGGATGGGCGCAAACAAGGGCATGGTCTGGGCCAGGCGCACTTCATGCAGCAGCAATTGCGCCAGCGCACCGTCGCGGCCTTGTTCGTCGTAGAGCGCGGGCAGCGCGATGGATGCCAGCAGCAGCTGGTGCAGCAGCGGGCTGACCACGAGCGCTTCGCAGTGCTCGCCTTCGCGCGGCGCGGCTGCGGGCTCTATATACAAACTGCGCGTGCTGACGCCTTGCATGCGCACCCTGTGCCGTTTACCTGCCGGAATCCACACCCCGCTGAACGGCGGAATGACCCAGGCGCCATCGTCGGTCTCCACCTCCATCAAACCGCTCATGCCGTACAGCACCTGCGCACGGCGGTGGGTGTGGGTGTCCAGCAGGGTGCCGGGGCGGTAATCGGTGCTGATGGCCAGCAGAGGGCGGGGCACGGTGTCCACCGCATCGAGGGCAATGTTGTGCATCCCGGCATCTTGGCCCAAATGCGAGGATGTTTGGCTATTTGTTGAAGGTCAGCCGCTGCATATTTTTCTATCGTGGCGCTTTGCAACCTTGGAACTGCGCTTCTCATGTATTTGCTGCTGCTGTGTTTTGGTGTTCTTGCCGGTGTGACCACCGTGCTGTTTGGTTTTGGCGGGGGCTTTGTGGTCGTGCCGCTGCTGTACGCGGTGCTCCTAGGGGTCTACGGTGCCGATAGCGAGATGGGGCGCGCTGCGATGCATATCGCGGTCGCCACCTCTACCTGCGTGATGATCTTTGGCGCGGGCATGGCCAGCTGGCGCCACCACCGGGCCGGAACCTTGCCCTGGCGCCAGGTGCGGCCGCTGCTGGGCTATGTCGCTGTAGGCGCGATACCCGGCGCAATCGCGGCGCTGATGCTGAACGGCAGCTGGATCCGCTGGGCCTTTATCGTCTATCTGGGCTTGACGATTCTGGACAGCCTGCTGCGCTCTGGCTTTACCCAAAGCCATCGCAGCGAGATGCGCGCCATGGCCCAACCCGCTGCGGCTGCGGCAGGCCTGTCGATAGGCGCTATTGCCGCCTTTCTGGGCGTGGGCGGCAGTGTGATGACGGTGCCGCTGATGCGGCGGCGCGGCGCGAGCATGACAGCGGCGACAGCGGCAGCCAACCCGCTGTCATTGCCGATGGCGATCGCAGGCACCGCCACCTATGCGCTGATGGCCTGGAACACCGCGTCTCTGGGCGCCTGGCATCTGGGCTTTATCGATCTGCGCGCCTGCGCCGTGCTGGTGCTTGGCTCCTGGTTCGGTATCCACATGGCCTCCCGGTGGATCGGGAAGATCCCCGATGGCCTCCATGCCAAGGTCTATATTGCATTGCTGTGCGGGGTCTTGCTGGCCATGCTGCTGAGCTAGCAGTGAGCGACGGGCGCCCCGATCAGCAATCGCTGCGGCTTGGACGGTGCGGAGATGCCTCCGTGAACGGTGAGCTGCAGCATACCGGGGAGGTCAGATGGGGTTCTCTGCATTGGTGCCAGAGTTGGTGGTGACGGACATCAACGCCAGTCTTCAGTTTTGGTGTGGTGTTGTGGGGTTTTCTGTGTGGTATGACCGCCCGGAAGAACACTTTGCCTACCTTAGCTTGGGGGGAGGCGCAGATCATGTTGGAGCAGCATTGCCCGGGCGACCGCAGCTTTGTCAATGGTGCGCTGGCGCAACCCTTTGGCCGTGGCATCAATTTCCAGTTGGCGGTGCCATCGGTGGACGAGATCGCCAACCGCTGCGCCCGGCAGGGCATTGCGCTCTTCTGGCCGATGGAGGAGCGCTGGTACCGGCAAGGGGATCATGAAGTGGGGCAGCGGCAAATGATCGTCGCGGATCCGGATGGTTATCTGGTCCGTTGCATGCAGCCGCTGGGTACCCGCTCCAAGCGCCTGCCGGCGCATTCATAGTTTTGCTGCCCAGATGTGCTCTCTTTGCACACAAGCGGGCTCAGCTGAACTGGGCGGTGTAGTAGCGCGCGGCGCAGCAAGAACAGGCAAACAGAGACACTTCTTGAAGCGATTCGGGCGGGCCTTGGATGTCAAAATTTCTCGGTGTTTTTCCCAGGCCCTTTTCCTAGTATTGCTGCAATTGCTGCGTGGCCAGCAGTTGCTGAAAATGGACGGGCGAGCCAGTCAATTCACATAAAGTGGCGCAGCAAAAATAGCCAGTCAATGCAGCTTTGCAGAAAGTGGGGCATGCGGGCAACTGGTTGAACGCTTGCCAAGCGCGGGCGGGATTATTGGGGTAGGCTTCGTACGGCTCTCACTATGTCGTGGCGAAAGGAACGCTCCGCAGTGCTGCTCTGGATGCAATCCGCGCGCCAATAACAAACCTAGGACTCAGCATGCGCTAGTTCCTCGTCTGCTGTCATCGGGGGATCGACAATGGTTTCCGTGTAGCATTATTAACAATTAGTAATGTATAAGTAAGTGTGCACACTTTTCATATCAAGGGTTTCCGATGATTCGCATGTCTTACAGAGCGGTAAAAATGATTTTGCAGCAAATCGCTGCATATAGACAGGGAGATTTAATGAAAAAGTTTTTTGCGGCCGTAGCTATCACATGCGGACTGGCTGGTGTTACCCAAGGTGCCCAGGCGGCCGGTAATGTCGAAAGTGCTTCTATGAACCATATGCGCGGTTGGGCGTGCGACCCAAACTCTCCGCTCTACCAAGGGCAAGTGATGATGTACCGTGACGATGGTCAGTGGGTGGGTACCGCGCAAATCAATGTGGCGCGTGAAGCCGCAGTTAGCAATGCATGTGGTGGCGGAACCATTCATGGATTTGATGCCAGCTGGCAAGTGGATCCATCGCTGATAGACAATAAAAACCATTATGTTGAATTCTGGTATATCGGCGGCCAAGAAATGGAACTCACCAGTTCTCGGAGGTTGCTGGGATTCTGTCAGGCTGTCATCAGCCCTAGTGGACTTTGCCCAACGAACTGATAAATCTTATTCGGCTTGGATTCCGGCCTCGATACCAACCCGCTTTGGCGGGTTTTCTCATTTCTGAAGGAGGCTCTCGATGCAGAGCATAGATATCAGAAAGCCGATTGCAAAGGCAGTGATTGCGGTGACGGTAGCCATGGCCGCGCAAGCCAGGACCCAACGCTTCTACCGTGGCGTTGTCTATACGGAACTCATCGCCTATGGCTAGCTTTGGAAAAGCAATGACGGTTGGCTTTTAACCGCTGGGGCTAGAGCAAACCACGACGAGGTCGCGCATCATCATGTTTGACGAGTACCGCGAGATGAGAGAAACGAAGGGGTGACCTAACGTGCGCAAGATTCCAGGCGTACTACGCGCAAACCCGATGCCCCTCGTGGTCGTGACGGCTACATGGTAGCCGAGCGCGGCGAGGCAGCAGCCCATACGCTTGCAAAGCACAGCGAGTATGTCCAGGCTGTGGCCGCCGAGACCGGCACATTCCAAGCGTTCAAAGCCGCCATGTTGATGGGCAGCTACCACTAGAGCCGCTACCGCGCCACTGGCGCGCCTTAGGTGGACAAGCCTACGAAGGGCCAGCCGCTGACCGACTGCTGCGGTCTCGAAGGCAGCCGCTACTTGGCGACCAAGCGCCTCGCCATGGCTATGTTTCGCCTTTGGACCACCTTTATGCCGTTGCAGCAGGCTGTATTCATCGGCTTCATCCGCTACAAAGGTGAGGGCGCGTTGTACACCTCGATCCTGCTGCGCAAGCCCAAGCCAACGCGGCTGCCAGCAGCCGCCTTGCAGATAACGCCGCATCCCTTGACCGCCAACTTGCAGAAGGCCCGGCGAGCTCGCATCGCGCCGCTGGCGGCATCATCCCGGTTAAGGGTAGGGGGTTCGCCGGGTTAAGGCTGTAGGTGCCTCGCGCTGCGGCCTGGAAGAAGCGACAGAAGAGTGGTCTCCGGAACGCAAAAAAGGCCCCCAAAAGGAGCCTCAAGAATCAGAATGAAATCGGCTGTCGATGTCCCGCAATGTCCCCGGGGGCGACTTTAAAAGAGAGCCAATTGATTTCATTAAGGAAAAAATGGTCCCCCCGACAGGAATCGAACCTGATACAGGCCGATTTAGACAGAATTCCACTGAGGATACATACAGTTTTCACTGTAGGACACCCGTTAAATTCCGCCTAAATCTGCCCTTTTGTCCCGTTTTTTGTCCCGTTCTCACCATTAGCCTCCGACCCCAGGAAGGCGTCCAGCTTGCGGCGCTCCACCCCCTTGTCAGCACCATCAATCCAACGGCTATAGACCCGGTAGAACATCTCCACTGAGTGGCCCAGCTGGCGCGCTACCCATGCCGGATTTACCCCGGCCATCAGGCAGATGGTGGCAAAGGTATGCCGGGTTTGCCGAGCATCCCTGTAGCGAATGCCCGAGCGTTTGGCCGCAGGCTTCCACCATCCATCCAGTGGAATGTCAGAGTTGGCAATGGCCTCGCCATGAGGGTCTAGGAACACTGGGCCGCCTGCCAGCTGAGAGACTCCGCGCTGGCGCTCCAGCACCGCCAGTGCGCGGCTGGTCAGCTCCACCTGGCGCGCCTTCCCCGTCTTGGTGCCCTTGAGTTCGCCTCGGGTCAGGGCGACATCAATGAGCACCTTCCCAGATCGCAGATCCACCTTTTGCCAGCGGAGAGATATTTGTTCGGAGGGGCGCAAACCTGAAAAGAATGCGAACTCGTAATAGTCTCTTGCCGCAGTAGATTTGAAGCACGTTAACAGGTGCTCGATCTCATCCATCTGAAACGGATCAGGTTCGGGTTTCTGGTTTTTTCTGGAACCTATTTCCTCGTGGAGTTTCTCTTTTAATATTTTCCCCTTGTACGCATATTCCAGCACCATGCGTAGCGGGCTGGCTACGTTGTTGAAGGTCTTGGGGTTCTTTGGCATCGCGCCAATCAGCCGCTTCAATTCTCTGAAGCCGAATTCATTTACCAGTGTGGTGCGCAGGCCGTCAAAGTGGTAGCTGTTGAGCGTCTGCTCATAGTGGTGAACCGTGCTGTGCTGCAGCTCAAGTCGTTTGGTCGCCAGCCATTCATCGAACAACGCACCGAAAGTCATGCTCTGCGCATCATCCTTCGCCCGTGGACTGTCCGGGAAGTATTCGGCGAGCGCAAATGTCCCTCGTTCAATCTTCCCCAATATTTCGTTGCGCAGCTTCTCGGCATAGCGCAGATTGGCAGGGGTTGGCTTCAACTCCAGCCGCTCCCTGCCATAGCCCTCGGTCCGCAGGTCAATCTGAATATGCTGATCCTTTTTGATCACGCCGGGCATTGCTCAGCCTTCCTGCGCCCGCGTGCGCTGGGCGCGCTTTCTTCTTCGTCAATGAACTCATCAAGGGCAATGATGTCGATCATCTTGCGCTTCTCGAACCACTTCCACACCACACCTTCTGGCCAGCGGCCAGATTTGCCGGTGCGCTCGTCAAAGAACGTCACCGGTAGGCCGGTGAGCTCTGCAGCCTTCTTCAATGTGACCCAGCGGGCTGTCATGGTCGTTTCTCCTTCGCTTTCCTTGCACCTGCAGCACCTGCAGGTTTCTCGCTCACCGGCATGGCCTGCAGGTTTTCGTCTGGCCTGCGCGTTTCCACCACACCTGCTTGTCTATCGTGCTCCTGCAGGGCCTTACTCAGCATCTTGTGGGCCTGACGCACGTATGCGGGCACCTGGTTGATCTTGTCGGCCTGCTGCTGCAGGATCTCGCCGGCTCGCTCGGGTGTTGCCGCACCGTGCTGCACGGATAGCGCCGCGCCTTGCATGAAGCCGCGTTGCATGTGCTCATCCAGCATGTAGGCGCAGCGCAGCCAGGCCAGCAGCCGGCGCAGATGGTTCACCTGGCCTTCAGTCATCGGCATGGCTGGAATGTTTGCATCTCCTGTGAGGAGCATAGGCGCTAGCGCTCGGTTATTCATTTGACGGACCTTTCATATGCTCCCAGCTCGAACCAGGCTGCCCTGGCGCATTGCTGCTGGTGCAAGCGTTGTCGTGGTGGGTGGTTTTTGGGCAGCGCTTGTTGCCGCAATCAGGGCACAGGCTCATGCGTGAGCGCAGCCCGTTGTTGGCAGCGGTATCGCAGGTTTCACACCAGCAGGCGGGGCTGTGCAGCTTCGCCCGGCGCTCCGCAATCTCTTTGAGGATGTCGAAGGGCGAGCCGCTGCGTGGCGCCGGTGGTGGGGGTGGTGGGCTGTAGTGCCTACTCATCAAGCACCCCCAGGTCACCATCCACGATTCTTTTTGCGCTCATCAGCAAGTAGTTGACGCTATGCAGGACTTGGTCGCTGCGTTCGTCGTGGTTGACCGCGTGGAACAGGTGGATGATCTTGCTAAGGTCCGCAGACAGGTCGGGCAGTGGACCCGAAAAGAGCGTTCCGGCGTCCTTCGTGTCCAGGGAAGTCTTCGCAGCTTCGCAATATGTGTCCAGCAGATCACGCAAGGCGAATACTTCCTCAGAGTTCGCATGCTCCGCGTACTGGAAGATCACCATCCGGGCGCAATCCATGTGTACATAGGCCCTGAAGTACAAATCGTTCAACTGGTCTTCGGTGAACCGTTTGTGGCTGATTGCAGGCTCAGCTGGAGGTGTTAGCGCAGGATCTCGAGCAGGGCGCGGCACATCGGTGAAGATGATTTGATGAATAGCACTTCCTGTTATGGCTGCTAAACGCTCGGATGCACAGTAGATGTTTATGGTCCGTTCGACTGACTCAGTATCGTCAGGCACAAGGCGAGCAGCGTTGATGCATGCCGCTACGTCATAAGCTGTGTTCTCTGCGTTCGTGTTCGAGTACTTAGCTTTTGCGGCATCAAGCGCGATCATTGCTCCAATGCTCAGCAGACGATCTGAGTCGCCACTGAAACCATGCGGTTCATCGGTGCCACTGGCTTGAGCCAGGAAGTCGCCCACTTCTGCGAACAGGGTCGCATCAGTAGAAGCAAGTGGAACTGGCACAGGGGCTGGTGCGGATGGCGCCGCCTTGCGGCCGCGAGCTTTTGCTGGAGGCTTTTCAAGAACTGCGTTCATGCTGATGCTCCTTTGTCCGCGTCCGCGAAGTTAGGTCCATAGGTCCAGCGTTCAAAGCCGCCTACGACATAGCCGCCCAATGCATCATCTGCAGCTGCGCCAATGTATTGGGTGACGGCCTGGGCACCACCCAACAGCACCTGGCTTTCATATCTGATCTGGGAGTCGGTCTGCATCTGCATGAGCAGCTCGTTCACCGTGCCAGCCTGCTGGGCGACAAACTCGAGAATTCGACGCAGCTGCGCATGGGTCTTGCCTGGTGGTGGTGCTTGCTCTATACGACGGATCGGCGGTGTCGGCCGGTCGCGGAAAGTCTTGATGCCTGCAAAGGTGGTCAAAGTGCGGAGATCTTCGATAGTGCCTGGCAGGCCTGCAATTGCTTGGTGCAGGTGAGCGGCGAACCCGTCAATGTGCTCCAGCAGTGCCGCAGAGGCGATTGCCACCGGCACGGTTGGGCCAGAAGCAGCTTCGAGGCAAGCGAAGGTGTTCTGCACGCACTGGCGCAACATCACGAGGCTTGCCAAGGTGCCCATCTGAGGGCAGTCCGATTCTTCCGGGTTGAGCAAGTTGAACAGCACCGTATCGCACTCAATTGCCTCTGCCTGCGCTTGTGGCATGTCCCGCAGTTCAGCCTGCGACAACTCGGTGCAGAGATAGTGGAGGATCTGAAGTGCTTCAGTCTGCAGGCGCTCGGCCTCAGTTGGGCGCGCTGGCACTGGATCGCTGTGCTTCGCCTGCTGGCGCGCAGGGCTCCGCTTGGCCTCCACCTTGGGAGGCGTCATAATCTCGGACATGATTCGTTCCTTGTGAGAAGCTTCGGATCTAGAAACCCTTGAGCAGGTCAGAGCGCTCAGGGGTTTCGCTTTGGTGGGTCACGCTGCAGAGCCGTGCGGTCCAGACTGTGCGGGGCTGCTGGAGGTCTTGCGCTTGGTTGTCTCGGCGGGCAGGTTGTCGCGCACCACGTTGACGACAGACTCATACCAGTCGATCTGCAGGCCGGAATGATCGTTCTCGGCTTTGTAGTCGTGGATCTCGCCATATTTGGTGCCGGCCGCGGTCAGAACGTAGCCGTCCTCTACCTTGCGCTGCAGACCCAGTGCCAGCAGCACCTTGTTGACTGCTTGGCCGCTCACCTTGGCCCTGCCTGTCTGCTTTTCAATGCGCTGCCCGATCTGGGTAGGGTTCAAGTGAACCATCTGATCCAGCGGCAGTGCGGGGAGGGCGCGGCGAAAGTCGCTGAAGTCCAGGCCCGTCTGCTCGGAGAATGCTTTGAGCTTGGCGGCCGCCAGTCGGCCAAGACGGATGCCAGGTACGTTCTTGATGGCATCGCCTACGAAGTTGATGAGCTTCACCTGCTCCAGGGCGGTGCGGCCGCGAATGCGGGCAGGCTTTGACGGGGCTGCCAATTCCTTGGCGCGGAAGTAGCCGGTAACCACCTGGCGTTGAACCTGCCAGGCCAGGTCGTCCGTGAAGGGCTTGACCAGCATGGTGTAGCCCTGCTCGCTGATGAGGATCAGTCCGTTAGGTGCGGTAAAGCCCATCTCGCGGGCTTCGGACGTATTACGTACGAAGTAGTCCTCACCTTCCACGAGACGATGTTTGTGCTCATTGAATGTGCGACGGGCTGTCCCCTCCGGACGGGCATGCACCTCATCAATCTGTGCGAGGGTGGCCACGCGCTGGCCCCGGTACTCGATCACCTGCAGGTCCGTGTCGTTGATCTTGACGATATTGCTCATTGCGGTGCTCCTTCCAGGTTTGCGGGGGTGCCTTCTGGCTTGCGGGACTTGCGCAGCAGCTCGCGGATCAGGCCATAGGCGTAAGCGGTCGCGTTCTCCCGGTCTTCCATCACGAATTGCTCCATGACAGTGGTGGCCATGTGAAACGAGGCTTCATCCACGGTGTCGCCCTCGCAGTGCTGAATCCAAGTTTCGTGGGCCGTCTCTTCGCCGAGCTTGAAGGCATCGTCTCGCTCGGTATCGACCGTGATCTGCGGGGTCACGGTGCTATCTGTTGTCACTTTCATGGGGTTCCTTTCTGCGCTTCTGGCGCTTGGGGGCGGGTTGATTCAAGCCTGATAACCACCTCAGCGGAGAGACTCCGATGCTGGCTATCTGCTTGTTCTTGAAGCCATTTCTTCAACTCAAGCGGGAGGCGAAGATTGGTCTGCGTGTCGCGCTGTGCCATGCGATTTCCTTTCATGTAGCACTTTGCTTGGTTTGAATGTAGCACTCTGCTTGGTTGCGTGCAAGCACTTTGCTTGGATAATGCGGAAATGGCCTCTGAAGATGTACAAACTAACCTCCGCTTGCCAGCCGATCTCAAGGATCGGCTGCAAACTTCTGCGTCTGAGAACAATCGTTCTTTAAGTGCTGAAGTCGCCTCTCGATTGGAAGCCAGCTACAGAAGCTCGGAGGGGCTCGTCACCAAAGCTGAACTCGAGGATTCGTTGAGAAAGGCTGCGTTGCGCTTCGAGTCTGAACAGATCATGACCGCCAGCATTAGGACAATGCTCGCGAACAACGTCATAAGGCTCTTTGAGCAGCTTGATCCTGACAGACGTACTGATGCGTTTGCTGATGCGTATGACTTTGCAAAATCACTCACAGGTCGAGGGTCGCCAGGTCTGGAAGAAGCGATCGCCAAAATCATGCGCGTTGAGCCTATAAATTCCCAGGCTTCAAAGTTGGCATCCGCTTTGCGTGAACAGGAGTCTTTTTTCGATTCGGTGGTGCAGGCCGAAAATGAGAAAAAGAAGGCAACAAAGCCAGCCTAGCCGGTGTGCTTGCCATTACAGGCTCACTGCAGTGGAAACACCGGGCCGGTGTACAGGTCATCGGGATCGATGTCGGAATCAGCAATGAACTGCTCGATTTCTTCAACCGACACCCCCGTTTTGTCAGCCAGCTGCTGGGCTGAGTAGACTGGCTGGCCATCCTCTCCAACGTGCGTCGCTTCGGGGAATAGGTTCAACTCTTTGGCCTTTGCATCCATCTGATCGCGTAGGTCTTTGGGTGCAAAGCGAATCATCTTCGCGTAGAGATGAGCATGCTCGGGCTTGTGGATTGCATCCTCGCCTTCTTCCTCCGCGATACGCTTCAGCTCTTGTCCGGCTGCCATAAACCTCGGGTCAACTCCATCGGGACCAGGGCGCAGGAATCGCGGGTTGCTCTCTGGCTCATGCTTGCCCGGATGCTTTATAGCCAGCAGCGGCGGGGTCACGCTCACGCCGGCCCGTGCGTTGCTCAGCTCCTCCTGCATGATTCGCCCTTGAACATCTTTCGGGATCAAGTCCATGGCCTTCTGCGCTAGGTTGACCAAACGCCGGTTCGGCTCGTTACGGCGCATCAGATTCCATACTGTGCTGGTGTGCTTGAAGCCGCGCTTCTCTGCTTCCTGCAAGATTCGTTCGACCATCCGCAAAGCGTTTGCGCGGCCTGTCGGGGTGGTTTCAGCTGGATCGCCAAAGATCACATCTCCAGTCATCAGGAGCACGCCGGCCAGATTGAGCAGGTATCCATCACTTCCATCTGGATTGGGGATGAACATGGGCTTTTTCGACATAGTTGGATTCCGAATAAGGGTTACAGGCGTTGGCGGGCAGCGCGTTCAACTTCTGCGCGATGGTCCAGCCGGGCGCGGCGGTCGTTGCGCGCGTTGCGCCACACCAAGCCGAGGGCCCAGGCAGCAGCTTTAGCCCAGCTGGCGCCGGCCCAGCGGCGCATATTGAAGAGGCGATATGCGAGGGTGATTTTTTCGGCCATAGCGGCTCCGTTGTAAGTGCCCAGGTGGGCGGGGTTATTAGTGGCCGCAGGGCAGGCCTTCACCTGGAGCAGGTTCGCGCTCTACGGGCGCGCCGCAGCTGCCGCAGCGGAAGGGAGCGGAAGAGTTGTTTTCAGCCATGTTGGGCTCCAGAAAAGAAAGCGCCCGCTCAGGTGGCGGGCTGGGTTGAAGGGTGCCGGGCCCCAAAGGGCGAACCAAACGCGGAGGAGGACGCGCGTGGACCGGCGAAAACCGATTAATAATCTCCAGATACAGGAGGTTACGAATGTCAATGTCTGCTGAGGGTCAGCTTCGCTTGGAGGGGTGCACTGTGCTGGGCGCGAACGGATTTCCGTTTGCAGCTGGAGGCACGTTGAGCGTGCAGTTTGAAGAGAAATCTGTCAATTTCATCGGGCCAGGTAGAACGGCATCATTCAGCTATGCCGAGCTTGCCGAGCTAAATATTTCCGGTCCTGGATCTGTGACCACGGGGGGCGGCTTTGTTGGGGGTGGCTTTGGGGTTGAAGGAGCGCTTCAAGGAATGGCAATTGCGACGGTACTCAATCTGATATCTACACGTACCAAAATCCACACCTTTTTGACTCTCATCACCAACTTTGGAGAGATTCATCTTCACTATTCGGGCATGGAACCAAGTGCTCTCCGCATCGCGTTGGCTCCCGTCTTCGTAAAGTTACGACGTTTGGACCCTGCCTGGATTGCTCAGAGAACAAGCGTCCTGGATCAGCAATGCGCAGCTGGTGTAATAGATCGAGAATCGTACGTAGCTGCTATGCGCAGATTGAGCGTTGCCTCTGATTGGAAGGACCCCGTTCTTGAGATGCGGGATTTAAAGGCCCTCAAAGAGGCCAGTGACCAAGCGCTTCTCGATAGTGCCCCTAAAGGATCCTGTCCAAACTGCGGGAGCGTCATCCCGGTGATTTCCGAGTCATGCCCGAAATGCAAAGCTGCCTTTGGAATCGGTTCAGCTTGGCAAATTCTTCCGTTATAAAGCGGAAACCTAAGCCCTCTGTCACAAGGCTTGGGTTTCCCGCCCGGATACGCTCCGGGCAGGCGCGCTGGCATTCCAACCAGCGTTGCCGTTCCTGTTCTTGGTCGCATTCACCTCACCAGTTGAGCCTTGCAGGGCTACGGCTGGGCACCGCGCAGAGCAGCGGCCGTGCCCGCT
>NZ_JBGTYN010000029.1:0-58393 GCF_041730275.1 Comamonas sp. SY3
CGTCGACCTATACCTTGGCAAGGTATCGCTCTACCAACTGAGCTATTCCCGCAAAAACCAGCATGAACGGATCCACACCAGCTTTGAAACTGGAGCGGGAAACGAGACGTTTACTAAGACCGTAAGCCGTTGTTTCCCAATCACTTTCTTCGCTGGCTTGACTAGCGAAGACCTTAATTGTAGCCTCATTTTTCACCCTCGGCAACAAGTTCGTCCAGAAACTTCCAGTAAGGTCCAAGGACACCTCCTCAGCGCATCGTCCCCACACCTCGTTCATCGCCGGCTACGGTGGTCTCGAACTCACCAATGATCACCTTTCCATATGCTTGGCTAGCTGCGTCGAAAGGCATTCGAGCACGTCACGCAAGTCCGCATAGAGGTCATGCCCGTTGGGCCGAGCCGAGCGCACCAGGCTCATCACCGAAACAGCGCGCTGACCGGCACGCAAGCTACCGACGAACAACTGGTTCGCCCTTTGAAGTGCCACTGGACGAATTTGCCTCTCGACGCGGTTGTTGTCTGGCGGCAGACGCCTGTCGTCGTTAGCGCCTCCCGGCGACCAAGGTTGGACTGCATGGCTCTCGCCGTGCCTGAGCTGTTCGGCACACCGGCTCGCTGCAGAAGCGACCACCCATACCCGTCTGCGCAAGTTGCGCGGGAAGAACCCATACGCTTGTCACTGGGACTGGATGCGCGATTCTTTATCGGTATATCAGGATACCTGGGAACGCATGACAGGCTCGGGATCAGTACGCCTGCCTTGGCATCTAGAAGCCACTGCGCGCCTATTGCGCCCTGTGAAACCGCAGGGGTATCACACCATGACAAATTGCTCTTGATGAGATTGCGGTAACGCATGACGCTGCCAGTGTGAGCGCCATTCTTCGTGTTGATCAGCGACAGGACCGATCAACCTACCACTCACGGATTCTTACACATTGAGCACATGGCGGCTACCACTGACTTGAGCTACTGAAAAGTGCTCAGGGCTCATGAAGAAGCGAGACTCGGGACTCGCTTCATCCACAGACAACTGCCCGGCCATGAGGTTGGCGCCAAAGGAGTCGGCCATGTAGTTCTCCTGGAAGGAGATGGGAGCATGAACCACAATGCACCAGCATCGAAGGTGTTCTATCGTCCGATCGAAGCCTCCCTCCGGTGGGCTGGGCTTCTGCGGTTTGAGCATGTCATCCTCACTTCGGTCTCGTCGTCAAGGAACCTGCCACAGTCGTTGGATTGCCCACGTTGGGGTGAGCTGAGGCTGTATACCGAACGCATCTACGATGGCATCCTCAATGCGGAACTTCCTTTCGGGAGGAACGGCATCACGACGCACGACACCGCGCTGATCGACTCCCCTGATCTCACTGTCCGTCACGTCGATCTGAAGCGTTGGATGCGCCAGCACTACCCCGAACAGCGCCCCGGCTTTCTCTTCTCGCGCAGCGAGCGCATCGCCCATCCCTCCATCTCTCTGGAAACCGGGCAGGCCATGCTGGTCGAGCGCTTGGCCCTCAAATCTGCCCTGGAGCAGTCCAAGCGCCAACTCCGCGAGCTGCAAGACAAGCACGACGCACTGCTCAAACAGTCCAAAATCATCCCGGCCTGCGCGCAGTACCCAATCAGTGATCGGGCCGAAGCCACCTACCTGAACATCATCGGCGGCATATTGGAGCTGATGCTCGGCCAATCGCCCTCGGGCACACCGTACTCCAGCTTCAAAACGCAAGAGGCTGTCGTAAGCGCATTGGTCGCCCATCACCACGGCGTCATGGGGATCGCCGAGCGGACGTTGAACGGCAAGTTCGCCACGGCCAGACGCCGGCTGCATAGCGCCACCCTCTGAGGATTGCCAGCTTGTATGTGCAGTCGCGGAGATTGCATTTGCAATGTCTTTCCGTAGCCATGTCTATTGAATAGAGGTCACGCCAACAAACGCCACTGAGCGTTCAGGAGTGACCACCATGTCGCAAACACCTGTTCTGCCGCCCAACGAGCGCCGCATCCTGCGCTTGGAAGAAGTCGAATCGAAGTCCGGCTTCAAGCGCGCCCACCTCTACAACCTGATGCGCGCGGGCAAGTTCCCCAAGGCGCTGCGCCTGGGTGTGCGCGCCGTCGGCTGGGATTCCATCGAAATCGATCAGTGGATCGCCGAGCGCGTCAACAACCGGGCCTGACCCATTCTCCCGCGGACCTTCCATCCTCACACGGAGAACGCCATGCAGGTTGTATCCATCATTTCAACGAAAGGTGGCGTCGGCAAGACCACCACTGCCGCGAACCTGGGCGGGCTCGTCGCCGACGCGGGGCTGCGCGTGCTGCTGCTCGATCTCGACGTGCAGCCCACCTTGTCGTCCTACTACGAACTGGGACACCGTGCGCCTGGTGGCATCTATGAGCTGCTGGCCTTCAACGAGCGCGACCTCGGCCAGCTCGTGTCCCGCACGATCATTACGGGTCTGGACCTGGTGCTGTCCAACGACCACCGGGGCGAGCTGAGCACCTTGTTGCTGCACGCGCCGGATGGGCGCCTGCGGCTGCGGCACCTGCTGCCCATGCTGGCTCCTCTCTACGACCTGGTGCTGATCGACACCCAGGGCGCGCGTTCGGTGACGCTGGAGATGGCGGTGCTCGCTTCCGATCTCGCGCTGTCACCCGTGACCCCGGAAATCCTCGCCGCCCGCGAACTGCGGCGCGGCACCATGCAGTTGCTGGAGGACATCGCTCCGTACCGGCACCTGGGCATTGAGCCGCCGCCGCTGCATCTGCTCATCAACAGGGTCCACCCGGTGTCGGCGAACGCCCGGCTGATCCAACAGGCCTTGCGCGACCTGTTCCAGGACCACGCCGGCATCCGCGTGCTGACCACCGACGTGCCGGCCATCGAAGCCTATCCGCGCGCCGCGACGCGCGGCCTGCCAGTGCATCGGGTCGAATACCGCCAGCCACCGGGCAGAGTCGCCCCCGCCGCGCTCGACACCATCCGCGGCCTCGCCGGCGAACTGTTCCCGCAATGGCAGCACCGATTTGCCACGGTGTCCGGCCGCCCGCCATTTCCTCTGGATACCGGGAGGCCCCATGGCGAGCGCACATGAACTGGCCCGAGGCCATAAGCGGCTGCGCGCCCTGATCGAATTCGCCGTCGGCGAGGGCTGGCACGTCAAGCGCACGCCGGGCGGCCACCTCAAATTCACCAAGGCCGGCTGCGCCGCGATCTACACCAGTTCGACGGCCAGTGACCACCGGGCCGCCCTCAACGCCCGCGCGCAGATCCGCCGCGCCGAGCGCGAGGCCCGGTCCCCAGTGCAGGGAGGCCGCCATGGCTGAAATGACCTCCCAGCAGATGGCCGGCAAGCTGCTCGCGGCCGGGTTCGAGCGCAGCGGCCCGTCCACCTCGGCCTTGAGCGACCCGATCGCCGACACGCCCATGGTCGTGACCCTGGACCAGTTGCGCCCCTACGACCACGATCCCAGGAAGAAGCGCAACCCGGCCTACGAGGACATCAAGGCGTCCATCCGCGAGCGCGGCCTGGACGCAGCCCCGGCGATCACCCGGCGCCCGGGCGAGGACCACTACATCATTCGCAACGGCGGCAACACGCGCCTGGCGATCCTGCGCGAACTGTGGTCGGAGACCAAGGACGAGCGGTTCTTTCGCATATCGTGCCTGTTCCGGCCGTGGCCCAGCCGCGGCGAAGTCGTCATGCTGACCGGCCACCTGGCCGAGAACGAATTGCGTGGAGGCCTGACGTTCATCGAGCGCGCCCTCGGCGTCGAGAAGGCGCGCGAGTTCTACGAGCAGGAAAGCGGCGCCGCCCTGAGCCAGTCCGAACTGGCACGCCGCCTCGCCGCCGATGGTTTCCCGGTCCAGCAGTCGCACATCAGCCGGATGAACGACGCGGTGCGCTACCTCCTGCCGGCGATCCCGACCGTGCTCTATGGCGGGCTCGGCCGCCACCAGGTCGAACGCCTGTCGGTCATGCGCAAGGCCTGCATGCTCGCGTGGGAGCGCTACGCCAAAGGCCGCACACTACTGGTACAGGACTTCGATGACTTCTTTCAGGAGGTGCTGTCGCAGTTCGACACGCAGGCCGACGAGTTCGCCCCCCAGCGCGTGCAGGACGAGCTGATCGGCCAAATGTCCGAACTGCTCGGCATCGACTACGACGTACTGGCGCTCGACCTCACCGAATCCGAAAGCCGCCATCGCGCCCTGGTCAGCGATCCGACCCCACCAACGGCACCCCCCACGCTGCCTGAGCCTGACACCATGGCACGCCCGCCCGCGGCGCCGGCCCCATCGGCCCCGACGCCGGCAACCACACCTGGGTCGCGCGAGCGCGAGGGCGGCTCAGGGTCGGACGGCTCACCCGCAGGAAGCCCCATGGCTGCTCCTGGTGATCGGCTGCAGGGGCACATCGTTTCGCCTGCACCGACGACGGAGCGGCTGCAATCCATTCAGCGGATGGTCGCCGACGAGCTGGGGGATGCGCTGCCCGATTTCTCGGCCAACGTCTTGCAGTCCATTCCCGTCCAAGCAGGCGGTCTCTACCCGATTTCCGACGTCTGGCACATCGACGCGAGCCTGGACACGCCCGAGCGCCTGCGCATCCACGTCGCGCAGTTCGCCCGCGAGATCGCGGGCGAGGCTCGCCTGGACGAGTGCATCGATGACCGTCCAGACGGCATCGGTTTCGCCTGCCGTGCCCACGCCCAAGACCTGGAGCCGCTGGGCCGTGCCGTCCTGGCGCTGCTGGCATGCATGGCCGGTCAGCAGCCCGCCGACGTCGGCTTGGATAACAGGCAATTCGTCATCGACCTGTCGGCGTTGCTGCACGGACAAGGCGACGCAACCCGGCGACTGAGCGACACCGCACTGGTCAAGCTGTTCCGGCTGCTGCGGCTGGCCCGCCGTCTGCTCGACCTGGACGCCGGCGCTGCGGACCCTGGAACGTGACCGAGGGAGACCAGCATGTCCGCACCACACCCACTCAACCAGGCCGTCATCGCCCAGGCCCTCTATGACCTGCGCAATGGGCAACTGCGCCGCTGCAAGCTGATGGGGTTTGGCGAGGAAGAGCTGGACGCCCTCAAGCATCCCGCGCTGATCAGCGTGCTGGCCAACGCCAACGTCTCGTGGTGCTCGGTGACGGTCAACCGCGAAGTGCTCCGGCGTCTGCTCAGGCAGGCGCAGGATGTGGAGAAGGAGATCGCCACGGTCGATCGCATGCTGCGCCTCGGCGCGAGCACCGAAATGGTCAGCCGCTTCTACGGCCTGACCCACCAGGAAGTGGCGCTTCGCCGCGAAATCCTCGGCCTGCCCAAGCGCAAGGGTCGCCATCCCGTGCTGGACGAGAAGCAGGACACGGAGCTGTGGCGGCAATGGAAGGCCGTGACCAGCAGCAGGAACGTCGATCTCGAAGACGAAACCTCCATCCTCGATGCCGCCATGGACCTCGCCGAAGGCATGTCGCTGCCTCTGTCGGTGGTCTGGGCTTCGATCAAGAGCTGGGTCGATCAAGGATTGGGTTAACCATGGCCGTGGACGACACCGCACCACGTCGTGGCCCCATCGCACTCGCAGACCTGTTCGACGCTGCGCTGAAAGACCTTGTGCCCAAGCCCAACGCCGACGCGCCCCCGCCCACACCTACACCTGTCGCGATGCCCACTGGTCCGGCGTCTGGCGATGCCTTCCTGTTCAGCGGCAACCGGCACGAGACCGTACCGCGACGGCTGTTCCTCGACCGCCGCCTGACGCCGCTGGAGCGCAATGCCTGGCAGGTCTTCCGGCTGATGCTCAACGACGATGGCGTGACGGCGTTCCCGACGTATGAACAGCTTCGGCCCTGGCTGGCGTCGATGCCCTGCGCCGGGCAAGCCTCGCACGAAACCGTGGCGCGAGCACTGACGCTGCTGCGGCTGACTCGATGGCTGAGCCTGGTGCGGCGACGGCGCGACGCCAAGACCGGCCGCATCCTCGGCAACCTCTATGTCCTGCACGACGAGCCGCTGACCCCCTTTGAAGCGATGCAGCTCGACCCGGACTACCTGCAACTCGTCAGCCAAGCGCTCGGCCATTCGGCCAAAGCCGTGCAGATCGTAGGCCTGCACACCCTCAAGGAAATCGGCGAAGACCCGATGCTGGCCGGGCGCACCCTGCCATCGAGGCTGCAAGTCCTGGCCGAACGCCTCGCCAGCCAGGGCGTCGGGGCGCACGAAAGTTATCCACAGGAGGACGCCACGCACGAATCCGAAGAAGGGGCGACGAGCCTTCTTCGGAATCCTGACGATCCCACTTCGGAATCCGAAGCAGGGTCGAAACCCGCGCCAGACGCCTCTCTTCGGAATCCGAAGCAGGCCCGTACAGTACGTAGTAGTCGTATTAATGAAGTACGTACTACCGCGCAGGCACAAGCGCATGCGCGCGCGCTGGGCGACCTGCAATGGCCCAAACGCTTCGCGGAACTGAAGGCAGAGCAGCAGACAGGTGCGAGGGTGGCACTACAGCAGGTCGATGCTGCGCTGAGGCAGGCCGTGCTGGACGAATGGGCTGCACGATGCAGCAACCATGGCATCCGCAATCCTGCAGGGTATCTGTTCGGCATCATCCAGCGGGCCATCCATGGCGAGTTCAACGCCTGGGCCAAGAAGGACGCGCCATCGGCGCCCGTTGCGCCGAACGAGCGGCCGCCACCACCAGCACCGCCACCATCCCAGCCGCAGGGCAAGCCTGTGCCGCCAGAAGTCGCCAGGCAGCACATCGAGCGGCTGCGCAACCTGCTCGCCAGCAAGTGAGCGGGCCTGCAAGGTGGTGAAGTGGATGCCGGTGGCTTCCAGTAGAGCTATCCCCTGGGGATAGTTCCACTGACGGCTACACGTCGAACCGCTGCACGCCAGGCCTCGATCGCCTGCAGCGGGATCGGCCTTGTTCGCGCTGATCCGGGTGTGCAGCGTTCCTTGGCGCTCCATGGCGCTATCCCCAGGGGATAGATCGCGACGCATGCACCCACCGCGCCGTGAACCGGGGACGGGCGGGTTTCGGTTTGTTGACTGACTGCCTTCCGCTACCTGCCGAAGCTGTCCGCTCTTTTCCAACAACGAGCGGACACCATGGCAACCACCAACGAACCCCTGCAACTGAATCTCGGCTCCTTGCGCAGCGCGATGTCGCTGACGCTGCACACGCACCACGCCTCGCGCATCTGGCACGGCCGCGCCGCCGCCGAAGGGCGACCGGGCATCGTCGGCCTGAACGGCTACATCGCCCAGATGAACAAGATGCGGCGCGGCTCGGAGCAGGACGACCCGTACAGCGACTTCTGGATGCTCCGCATCGAGGACAAGCTCGACCAGACCAAGGCCACGCTGCAATCGCTGCGCGAACAGGTGGACCAGGCCCTGGCGAGCGTGCCGCCGGCACTCACCCTGGGCGAAAACCTCAACGTCCAGCCGGTCAAGCTGCCGCTGTTCGTCAATGCGCAGCTCGGCTTTGCCGCCGTGTACCTGCTCGCCGACTACGACGATATCGCCCGCAAGCTGATCCTCGCGCACCACACCGCGCTGATCGATCGCTCGACGCTCGAACGCTGGCTCAACGAAGGCGCGCATGCACTGCGCAGCCTGTTCTCGCTGGCCCAGCAGTACCGCTACTCGGGCTGCACCCGCGACGACTTCGCCGCCAAGAATGCCGCAGCGCGGGCGGCGTTGGAAAAGTTCGGCGAGATGCCGCCGGACGTGCTGGAGGGCACGCGCCGCTCGAAGTTCGCGCCGCCCATCATGCGCCGTGGCCTGCAGCAGCGCGGTGACGGTCCTGCCGCAGCCGCATCGCCCAGCGACGAGGCCGCCGCCCCCGAAGCGACGGCCGGCGAGGACGCGCAGGCATGAGCGACCCAAACCGCGACACCCGCTACTTCCGCCCTCTGCAACAGACAGCCTTCATGCAGTTGGAACACGCAGCCTCTCAAAAAGGCCTTTTAAAGCCCTTTAAGGGTAAAGGGGACTTGGAGGCCTGGGCCAGCCAGTGCTTCGCCATGCGCGACGAGTTGATTGGCTTGGCGCAGCGACAGGTGCTGCAACAAGCCCTCGGGCATCCCTTCCACCTGCTCCCCATCGAACTGGCCCAGCAGACAACTGGCGCAGGCACGGCGTTTCTTCGCTGGCGCAAGCACGACCGCTCGGCCATGGGCGTGGCACTGTGGCAGGAGCTGATGGCGAGTACCAGCACGCCGGTCAACCTGCTGGCCGACTTGCACGCCATCGAGCTGCAGCGCATCACGCTGAACATGCAGATCAGCCTGTTGCACACCTTGGGCAGGCTGGCCCAGGAGTGTGCCAGCAAGGCCACCGAGGCGGAAGACGCTTACCTGCGTCGGCTCAAGTCCATCCCACCCGCACTGCGCGATCAGTGATCGCGCCGGGCAACCCAGCACGCGCTCGTCACCGACCAGGTGCGGGTATTTCAACCACCACGGAGATTGCAACATGAGTACGCATTTTTCTGGCGAGGGCAACATCGGCTCGCCCCCCGAGTACCGGGAGTTCCCCAACGGCAACGACGAGCCCAGCCGCCTTCTGCGCCTGAACGTCTATTTCGACAACCCCATTCCCAAGAAGGATGGCACCTTCGAGGATCGCGGCGGCTTCTGGGCGCCGGTGGAAATCTGGCACCGCGACGCCGCGCACTGGAAGGACCTCTACCAGAAGGGCATGCGCGTGCTGGTCGTCGGCCGGATGGAGCGCGAACCTTGGACGGACAACGAGGATCAGCCGCGCGAGACCTGGCAGATCAACGCGCGCAGCGTCGGCATCCTGCCGTTCCGCATCGAGTCCGTAGCCCTCAGCCCCAGGCAGCAAGAGGCCGCGCAGGATGCGCAGCCGAAACCCCCGGCCGCCCAGGAACCGACCGCGCCGAAGGAGCCGAAGCGCAGGAAGTGATCCGGCATGGGGCGGTGGCAGTCGTCCGTCGCCCCCATGCCCTCGCGAGCTATCCCCAGGGGATAGCTCCATCAACGTCCACCGGCGTCCGTGCGCTCCAAAAAATCGCGGCTCCCGGCCCGCACATCCCCGGCCGAACGCCACTCCCGTCCCCGCCATCCCATCCCGTAAAAGTGGTCGCCACCGCATGCGGCTTGTTTGCTGCTGCCCTTGGTGGTGTTCGGCATCCTCGATTCCCGCAACTCAATGAACCATGGAAATCGGATGGACTGACATGCGGCTGTTCTTGTGCGAGAAGCCCTCCCAGGGCAAAGACATTGGCCGGATTCTCGGCGCGACGCAGCGCGGTGAAGGCTGTCTCAGCGGCTCCGGCGTCACCGTCACCTGGTGCATTGGCCATCTCGTAGAAGCAGCAGCTCCCGAGGTCTATGACGCGGCGCTCAAGCGCTGGTCGCTGGAGCAGTTGCCCATCGTTCCCCAGCAGTGGCGGGTCGAGGTCAAACCGAAGACCGCCACGCAATTCAAGGTCGTCAAAGCGCTTCTGGCGAAGGCGACCCATTTGGTCATCGCCACCGATGCCGACCGCGAGGGAGAGCTGATCGCCCGCGAGATCATCGACCTGTGCGGTTACCGCGGCCCCATCGAACGGCTGTGGTTGTCGGCGCTCAACGATGCGTCGATCCGCACCGCGCTCGGCAAGTTGCGGCCCTCATCCGACACGCTGCCGATGTACTACTCGGCGCTTGCGCGCTCACGCGCCGACTGGCTCGTGGGCATGAACCTCAGCCGGTTGTTCACGGTGCTCGGGCGTCAGGCCGGCTACGACGGCGTGCTGTCCGTCGGGCGCGTGCAGACGCCGACCCTGAAGCTCGTCGTGGACCGCGACCGCGAGATCGCGGCCTTCAAGTCGGTGCCGTTCTGGGCCATCGACGTGTCCCTGTCTGCGGGTGGACAGGCTTTCAGCGCGCAGTGGGTTCCGCCCGATGGCTGCACCGACGACGCTGGCCGCTGCCTGCAACAGCCGGTTGCCCAGCAAGCCGCGCAACAGATCCGCGCTGCGGGTAGCGCTCAGGTGGTGTTTGTCGAGACCGAACACATGCGTGAAGGCCCGCCGCTGCTGTTCGACCTGGGCACCTTGCAGGAGGTCTGTTCCAAACAGCTTGGGCTGGATGTTCAAGAAACCCTGGAGATCGCCCAGTCCCTGTACGAGACCCACAAGGCCACTACGTACCCGCGTTCCGATTCAGGCTACCTGCCCGAAAGCATGTTTGCCGAGGTGCCCACTGTTCTGGACAGCCTGCTCAAGACCGATCCCTCGCTGCGCCCGATCATGGGCCAGCTCGACCGCTCCCAGCGCTCGCGCGCCTGGAACGACGGCAAAGTGACGGCGCACCATGGCATCATTCCCACCTTGGAACCCGCGAACCTCTCGGCCATGAGCGAGAAGGAACTGGCGGTGTACCGGCTGATCCGCGCGCACTACCTGGCGCAGTTCCTCCCTCACCACGAGTTCGACCGCACTGTCGCCAAGCTGTCCTGCGACCAGCAGAAGCTGGTGGCCACCGGAAAACAGGTGATCGTCAAGGGCTGGCGCCTGGTGCTGGCCGAGCCGCAAGCGGACGAGGACGGTGAAGCCACGGCACGCAGCCAGGTACTCCCCGTGCTGCGCGAAGGCATGGCGTGTCAGGTGACCGAGGCCGAGATCAAGGCGCTCAAGACGATGCCGCCCAAGCCTTACACGCAGGGCGAGCTGGTCAAATCCATGAAGGGGGTCGCCAAGCTGGTGACGGACCCGCGCCTGAAGCAGAAGCTCAAGGATACGGTCGGCATCGGCACAGAGGCCACGCGGGCCAACATCATCAGCGGGTTGATCGCCCGCAGCTACCTTGTGAAGAAAGGACGCTCCATTCGCGCATCGGATGCAGCGTTCACCCTGATCGACGCCGTACCCGCGGCGATTGCAGACCCCGGCACGACGGCAGTGTGGGAACAGGCGCTCGACATGATCGAGGCTGGTCAGCTCACCCTGGATGTGTTTATCGGCAAGCAGGCCGCATGGATTTCGCAACTGATCGCGCAGTACGGCAGCACCTCGCTGTCCATCAAGGTTCCCCAGGGACCCGCTTGCCCGCAGTGCGGCGCACCCACGCGCCAGCGCACCGGCAAGACCGGCCCCTTCTGGTCGTGCAGTCGCTACCCCGACTGCAAAGGTACGCTGCCGGTCGAATCCGGCGCGTCCAAACGCGGAGCCTCGCGATCTCTACGCCTTTATGGCAGTAGCGGCCGCAAAGGCTCTTGACCGACCCCGTTCCCCGAGAGCCGTGTCCGCCATCGGCGGCGTGGCCCATGTCCCGCACGCCCTGCGGGACGCCCAGCGCGCAACGCCTTCTCTTGTCCGTGTGCGCGTCCCGCCCGGCCGTCCCCGGCCGCGGGACCTGAAGGTAGCTTCTCCACGAACCATGTCCGGGGTTTCCCGGCGCGTTCTACTGATCTGCATTTTTCCGCTTCTGCGAAGGGTCCCCCGATGGCTTGCCCGCCTGCGAGCCACCCGGAGACCCTTCGTGGTCAGCGGTATTCGATGCCGTGCCCAACGGCGAAAAACTGGGCTCCTTTTGTGCGCGGATGTGCGCCAGAAGATGCCGGCGCCAACCACGACATGCGCCGGGTGCGATTGCTTGATGAGCAGCCGGTTCTAGCGACAACCGGGCCTGCAACAGCCCACGGGTGGTTCTGTCATCCCGAGCCGGAGGCCACTGGGCCTTCGGCGCCTTTCTCCTGCCGATCAACGTCCCGGCCCGGCCACACAGTCCAAGGCCACACAAACAGGAGACCCGACATGAACCCGCAACCTCGCCCCCCACGCGGTGTGCCCCAAACCGCGCCACTGCTGTACGGCAGCGTGTGCAGCGGCATTGAGGCCGTGAGCCTCGCCTGGCAACCTCTCGGCCTCGAAGCCGCATGGTTCGCCGAGATCGAGCCGTTCCCGAGCGCCGTGCTCGCCCACCGTTACCCCCGCGTGCCCAATCTGGGCGACATGACCGCGATCGCCCGCCAGGTGCGTGCCGGCACTGTGCCAGCGCCCGACATCCTGGTCGGCGGCACGCCGTGCCAGTCGTTCAGCGTTGCAGGTAGCCGTCGCGGGCTGGATGACCCGCGCGGTGCCCTTTCCCTTGCCTATGTGGAGCTTGCCAATGCCATCGACCAAACCCGCCAACAAGACAGCCGCCCGGCGGCCACGCTCGTCTGGGAAAACGTCCCAGGCGTACTCAACGACCGCAGCAATGCCTTCGGGCATTTCCTGGGCGCACTGGCCGGAGAAAGCCGTGCGCTCCAGCCGCCAGGGGAAAAATGGGCGTACGCTGGTTGTGTGTCTGGACCCCGCCGCCGCATCGCCTGGCGCGTGCTCGATGCTCAATATTTCGGTGTCGCCCAACGCCGCAAGCGTGTGTTTCTTGTGGCAAGTGGTGGAGATGACCTCGATCCCGCAGAAGTACTTTTTGAGCGCGCAGGCCTGCTCGGGGATTCTTGTGCGGGCAGCGCGCCGTGGCAAGAAGCTGCCTGCACTGCTGAACCTAGTGTTGACCCAGCAGACGGATATGCAGGACTGAAGCAGCCCTGCGGCAAGGTCACGACGACGTTTGGGTTCAGCAATGGGCGTGGCCCGACCGATCTTGCAGCCAGTTTGATGGCTGGCGGCCCGAAGCACGACATCTGCACCGAGACCTACTTGGTGCAATCCGTCGCAGGCAACATCAGCCACACCCTCGACACCGCCAACAACGGCAAGGGCAGCAGCGAGGACGGCACCGGCAAGGGTGTTCCGATCATCGCCTTCATCGCGCAGGGCAGCGGCGCCGATGCCACGCTCGACCTGACACCGACGTTGCGCGCTGGCGGCCATTGCAACAGCCATGCGAACGCCGGGGTCGTGCCCGCCATCGCGTTCGCGCAGAACAACCGCGGTGAAGTGCGCTTCGAGTCGGGCCATGGCCAGGTCGCTTGCACCGTGCTGTCCAACGGCAAGCCGGGCTACGGCGTACCTATGGTGGCCTGCGTGTCTCTGCACGGCCGCGAGCAGGGTCTTGCCGCCGAGCTGGGCGGCAGCGTAGCGGGCGCACTGCGCACCAGCGGCGGCGGCGCGGACAAGCCCTATGTCCTGGCTCCCGACTTCGAGGCGCATTTCCGCTACGACTGGAACGACCCTGGCCCCGGCGACTGGTCGCATTGGCGGGTGCGGCGGCTGATGCCCGTGGAGTGCGAGCGGCTGCAAGGCATGCCCGACGACTACACGCTGATCCCGTACCGCGGCAAGCCCGCTGCAGATGCTCCGCGCTACAAGGCGATCGGCAACTCCATGGCCGTCCCGTGCATGGCGTGGCTGGGCCAGCGCCTGGTGCAGTACCTGCACAAGACGGGCTCGACCGCTTCGGATTGATCGGCGACGCAGCCTGCGGGCCACTCCATTCTCCCTCTTGCATTGCCGATGGTTCGGCAACAGCCCGTAGCCAGGGTGTCAAGGCTGCCGCGGGTTTCACCCACGCCACCCGCCAGTTCGCCTCGGCATCTCACCGGCGAACGCTGCCCACTGGGCATCGATGCCTCATTTCTCCAACCCACGGGATGGCCGCCACGTCCCGTCAGGAGCATGTCGCCACCCGGTCGATCTCAGGACTTCCCCATGGACAACATCACCAAGCAAGACCGCATTACGCTGAAGAACCTCAAGGTGGCCGACTTCGCCAGCGAGGAAACACTGTGCTTCAACGCAACCGTCGTGTTCGACGGTACTCCCATCGCCGAGGCCCGCAACGACGGCCACGGTGGCTCGACGTTCCTCCACGCGCTCAACGGCAAGGCGGGGCTACTGGCGCAGGCCGAAGCCTTCGCCAAGGGCCTGCCGCCTGCGCCGCTTGACCTCGGCCACGAGAGTGAAGACCCTCACTACATCGACATGACGCTCGACTTCCTGGTCGATGAGCTGGCCGACGCCATGCACGCGGAACGCAAGGTGCGAGCCGCATTCAACCGCGACATCGGCAACAAGGTGCTGTTCATCAAGGAAGGCAAACTGCTGTTTATCAAGGGCATCAAGCTCAAGGCCATCGCCGACCGGAAGGCGTACTTCGCTTCGCTGCGCGCCCGGCAGGCCCAGCCCATCGTCATCCTGGCCGAGCTTCCACCCGAGCAGGCATTCGATTTGTGGAAGCAGTATGTCCTGGGCGACAAGCCCGACTGACCCAGCGTCACCGCACCCTCCTGACAGCCCCGCACTCGATGCGGGGCTTCTTTCTTTCGGTCCCCATCAATCGGGTCTGGGCTGGATGCCATTTTCCAACTGACGCAGCGCGGTCCGCGCACGAAGCTGCCCGCATGTTCGCTGATTCGTCAGCACATGCCAGCAGCCAGGGTTTTAGGCTGTCGCGGGTCTCTCCCGCGTTACCCACCAGTCCGCATCGCATCAAGTCTGCGGACGCGCGTCCTCGTGACGTCGATGCCTTTTATCAACCGCGTGCGGGAGCCGCCATCCCGTGAGGGACGAGGCCCCGCTTTTCCAAGGAGCCTATCCATGTCCCAGCAAGCCTCTTTCGGCCAAACCTTCGGGCAATTGGCCTCGACCTACTGCGGCAAGTTCCTGCCGCTCGAAGTCCTGCAAAGCGCCGCCGGCCACTACATCGGCACGCGCGATACCGAAGGCCCCGTTTCGCGGGAATCCCGCGAGTACTTCCGCAGCTATGCCGCGGCTCAACGTGCCCTCGAAAGAGGCGGCTGGTCCCAGCTCGCCGTTCCTTGATCCAAACTGGAGGAATCACGTCATGAACCAGCTACTGCCGCGGGAAGTCGTCGATCAGATCATGCGGGAAGAACAGCATTTCGCCGCCGCGCCTCAAGCCTTTTTCGAGGCATGGAAGCGTGGCGTCGAGATTGCTGGCCCCGAGTGGTTCGGCGACGGCACCCGTGAAGGTCTGAACCAGGCCAAGAGCAAGTGGGATCTGCGTCCCAACATGCTGCGGCTCAACGACGCCCTCGGCGTCCTGAGCAGCGGCGAACGCATGTTCCTGTCTGCCATGGTCAGCTTCTACAACGCGCGTGAGGGCGGTGCCATGCTCAAGCGCTGCCACTTCCACGGGCTGTCGGACTTCGACGGTCTCGACCTGCAACGCCGCAAGGTCATCGCCGACCTGCTCGTGAACTACAACGGTTGGTGAGCCGGTCTCCGGCACACCACTGTCTTTCGTTCCCCCCGAGAGGGACATGCGCCCAAAAGGCCATGTCCCTCAATTTCTTCTCCATCACCCTGCGGATGCCATCGTCCGCATGGGCTGGCTCCGCTTTCTCGAAAGGAGCCACCATGGCGAACAACTACTACGAAGGCACGGGCGTTCTCGTGCTGGAGCGTGTCACCCCCGTCATCAAGGCGCTGTTCGGCGCCTTCGCGCTGAACGAAGGCCATCCCGGCAACGGGCAGGCCTACATCGCCCAGATCGCCGAGACCAATGATCCGCGCTGGACGGATGTGCTGGACGGCCTGGAAGACCTGGCCGCACAACTCGGCATCCCCATGCCCGACGACGAAGAGTTGTCGATTCCACCTCTGCTCGAACGGCTGGCCGCGCACTTCGGTGCCGAGCAGGACGCGGAGCTGGAGAACCTGATCGAGCACCACAAGTTCGAGGACAGCGCCGACCTGGAAGCCTTGCTTCTGATCGCTTCCTGCTTCGATGACGGCCATCGCCTGACCGCCATCCAGTTCGAAGGCTGCTGGCATTGCAGCAGGCCGAGGCTGTTCGAGTTCGGCGGCAACGGCTGCTACCTGAGCCGCGAGGTCCAGGTCTTCAGAACGTCCTCGCAGGCGCTCCAACTCGGCGACCAACTGCGCAAGACGATCCTGTCCGCCGACATCGAAGAGGCCTCGGCATTGATCGCGCTGGAGGCCGCCAACCTGCTCGCAGGCATCAACGACGAGCAGTTCCGCCTGAATGTGCGCCGTCGCGTCGCCGACCGACTGGCCCAGATGCCAACGATCAGCGCCGCCTGACGCATTTTCCATTTTCAACCCACCGGGTCCAATTCCCGGTGGCGGGAATTGGCTCCATTATTCAATCTGGAGAGTTCCCAATGTCCCAGAAACCCAATCCCTTTCACCGTGGCTACTGGAATCTGAAAATCGTCCGCACGCTGTGCATCAGCTACGAGGACGGAAGCCCGCATGTCTGGCGCAACATCCACGCGAGCCAGCAACACCTCTCCGACGAGGAACTGGTTTCATCGTCCTGCATCGTCGCCAACGATTTCGCCGTGGTCAGCGATGGCCGCGAAGCCGTGAACGCCGAGGTACTGGCCGAATGCGATGCCGGTGAAGGCGTCAGCGGCGAAGGTGTGATCGGTGCCGTGGTCTATGCCATCCATGGCGAGGACTTCGACGGCCGCCCAGTCCACGTCGGTGACGCCTATTCGGCCGAGGCCGCGCGGGAAGCGATGCAGCGCCTGAGTTTCGAGACCGGCTACTACAGCCGGTGCTGGGAAATCAGCCGTGAGCACATCACGGTCGATAGCTGGCACTACCTCGCCGGCCTGGCGGACATCGCCACGCCGGAGGCCATGTTGTTCATCGCCTTCCGTGTGCCGTACAGCCCGGCGATCGGCGTCAAGCTGATTTCCACGCCCTGGACGGACCAGAACCTGGAGCACGCCGAGGGCATCACCGCCGAGCAGCTTCGACAGGAGCACCGGAACAAGGGCATGCCGGACGACCTGGCGAACATCCTTGAACTGGCTGGCCAGGCCGATGTGCGCATCCTCATCCTCGATGCAGACGCACCCGCGTTGCTGGGCCTGCCGCTGGCCGAGGGCTAGCAGCCGCGCGACACGCGGGTCTTCCTCTTTGTCCCCTCATGCCAGCCCGTCTCCCCCAAGAGTCGGGCTGGTCCATTTTCATAGGAGCAACCTCATGTTCCCCAACCTCATTTCGCGCGCACCGGACTTCGAGCACCAGCTCGGAGCCTGCGTCAACGCCATGAGCCAGGACGACGCCATCGGCCAGATCCTGGTATTCGAGCGCACGCACGGCACGCTGCACATGCGCCATATCGCCGGCGCCGACTTGGTGGACACCGACATTGACGACTACGAGATGGTCGTCTTCGACGGTGGCAACACCGGCGGCGACACGTGGAAGCATGTGTTCTTCCCGCGTCAGCGCGAACACTACTTCGTGTACCAAGCCTGATCCAACCAGCCCCTTTCGAGGGGCCTTTTTCTTGTCCCCAGCGCGGGAAACCGGGTGCGGCGCAGTGCCGTTTCATGCGGGCGGGTAGCCCGGCCCAGGGCCATCCTTGCCCCCATGTTCGTCGGCGTTGCCGACACATGCCCAGGCAGCCGAGACCTTCGAGGCTGCAAGCACGGGAAACCGCGCTGGTTGTTTCTTCCTACGGACGCACCGCGTCCATCCACCCACAAGGGACCTCTCCCTTGCGGGCGGGGAATCCCTTGTTCTTCCTCAAGGAGATTCCCATGGACCGTTCCCTCATCAAATCCATGATGCCTTCGCTTGTCGCAGGCCATGTGCCCCGCAACGTGCGGTCGTTCAAGTATCGCGTGTTCGATGATCAGCCGCAGTCCTCGACGCTGGGCTTCGCCATCGACCCCCAGCCCTTCGACGGCAAGGTGGTCGCGGCCAGCGACGACGCCATCGTCGTCAAGCTCAAGCCCAGCGAGTTCGCGGTGCTCGACCCCCACCTGGTGACCACCCTTCCCAGCGAAGGCGCCAAGGTGCATGTCCAACCGTATGCCCGCCGCCGCTTCGACGGCCTGCGCGCGGACACCCCGGAAGTAATCACCGAGAAGACCGCGGACGGTGTTCCCTACACCATCACCAGGCACATCCTCGGCTCCGCGCCTGCCAAGCTGCCCATCCCCGAGCCGCAGTGCATGGAACTGGGACAGCTCATCCAGCAGTTGGAGGAAATGCCGGCTCCCGATGGGTTCCGGCGCATCACCCACATGCTGGTCGATGCGGGTGCCCGCGACTTCACCTGGGTCGATCCGAAGCCGTCCAAGATCATCGAGACACCCCCGGCGATCAGCTTCTCGGTTTCGACCTCGAAGTTCGAGGGCCAGGTGACGATCCTCTACGACCGCGGCGGCGACACCTACGCGGTGGAACTGAGCCGCGACGGCGAACTGGTCGATCGGCACGACGAGGTGTATTTCGACATGCTCGGTGAAGTGCTGGAGCGGCTTATCGACGACGGGCACTGGCGTCTGATCGACGTGAGCGTCATCGACGCCAAGGCAACCAAGCGGCGCTACGGCTGACCGCAGCCTACCGGCGACTTGCCCCCATAGGCCTTCCATCCATTCGGGTGGAGGGCCTTTTTCTTCAGGAGATCAACCATGTCACTGCGATTCAAAGGTTCCGACCTGCGCCCCGTGCTGGCCGAGGCCGTTGCCAACCAATGCCGCGTCGTCCTCGCCAAGGACCAGGGCGTGTACTTCCTCGCCGAGCAGGGAGAGCGCCGTCCCGATGGCCGCGTGAAGCTGCTGGCCTATGCCGTCGGCTGCAACCCGGATACCGACCCGTTTGACGGCTGGTGGGAACTGGCGCGTGCCGAGCTGGGTGGCGACGACTTCGGCGAGTTCTTCGATCCGAAGGAAGGCGTCTTCGCCCGCATCCTGCGCGGCATGGACGATCTGATGCTATCCGCCACCACGACGCACCTGTCGCTGGAGGTGGTGCCATCGATGTAGTGCGAATACCACTGTCCCCTCACGGCCCCCTTCATGGGGGCTTCTTTTTTTGCGGCGCTGGCGGCATGGACAAAGGGAAGCGTCCGGATGCCGATTGATTACTGCCGCGCGCGCGAAGCCCGTCCATGCTGCCCCCATGCCTGCTGACGTTGTCAGCGACATGCCAGGCAACCATCGGTCTTCGAGGTTGCCGCGCAGTTTCCACTGCGTGACCGAGCCAGCTCGCACCGCATCCATCCGCGAGCGGCCACCAGTCCTGGTGGCGGATGCTTTCGCCTTATCAACCCACCGCGGGGTTACGCACCTTTCCCCGCATGCGTGGGGCCGGTGTGTCTCCGCTTCATCCCAATGGAGATTCACCATGAGCACCACGTCCAACGAGAAATCGTATTTCGACCTCCACACCTCGGGCATCGGCTACATCCAGCGTGTCCGCGAGGTTCCCGTCCGGGGCGGCCGCCGTGCGCAGCCCTTCCTGGCATGCACCATCGCCGCGCTGGTCGGCTCCGCCAAGGACCCCAGCTACCGCTACTTCGACGTCAAGGTCTCGGGTGCCGAGGCCAAGAAACTGGTCGAGCGCTACATCGGCGTTGACGATCCCAAGCAGCGGCCGCTGGTGCGCTTCCGCCTCGGCGACCTCTGGGGCGATGCGTACATCCGCGACAAGGGTGAGCACAAGGGCCAGGCCGCCGCGTCTCTGAAGGCGCGACTGCTGAAGGCCGAGCCGCTTGACCGGGCCGAACTGGCTTCGATCAAGCTGCACGAGCTGATCACCCGCGGCATCGGCTACCTCAGCCGCCCGAAGGACGTCTCCCCCAAGGATGGCGATCCGTTCCTGTCGTGCTGCGTCGCGGCGCTGGCCGGACCTGTCGGTGAACCGGAATATCGGTACTTCGACACCATCGTCGCCACCCCTGAAGCCGAGCACCTGGTTCGCCGGTGCGTGCAGGCCATCGAAGGGGACCGCAAGGTGCTGATCGCCTTCCGTCTGAACGACATGAAGATCGATCCGTACATCCGCACCAAGGGCGAGCGCGCCGGGGAACCGGGAGCGAGCCTGGAATCGACGCTGGTCCACATCGGTCTCATCAAGATCGACGGCACCCAGGTCTATCCGACGAGCCAGGCGCAAGCCGAGGCGCCGCAAGCCGAGGACGCACCCGCGCCCGAAGCCGAGGTTGCCGCCGACACCGCTGCCGACCAGCCTGTCGAGCCCGCCGTGCGCGAGCCCGCAGGTGAAGTCGAGGAGCAGGAGCCGGCATTGGCTGCTTCGTTCTGATCCGGCATGGCCCCTCACGGGGCCTTGCCTTTTTCCTATTCCCCAAGGAGAACCATCATGGCAGTCACATCGGCGCCCGACCAATCGGGTTCGCCCATCACCGTCCCAGGCCAACTCACGCTGCGCACGATCCGCGGAAGAAACGGCCCTTTCAACGTCGGCCGACTTGTCACCCCCATCGGCAAGTTCGCGGTGAAGGATGCGGAGCTGGAGCAGTACCCCGAAGGCAAGTACGACGGGGAGTTCGTCATCCGCTACATCTTCCCGAAGTCCTATCCCGTCGGCGACGGCATGCGGTTCGAGATCCGTGCCAACCTGGACGGGATGACGCTCAACGGCATCGACAAACTGAGCCGTGACGAGGCACGCAGCTTCACCACCCAGGAAGTCGATCCGCTCGATGAAGAACTGGGCGCGCAGCCTGCGTCAACGCCGGCCAAGCCCGCCAAGGCATCCAGACCCGCCAAGCCCGCATCCGTGCAGGCGTCCGCGGACCCGCTGATCGATACCACGCCTTTTGGTGTGGATGCCCCGCCGCCCGCTGCGGCTGCTGCCCCCGGCAGCACCGAAGATGGCGACGCCGCGCTGTTCGGGCTGCTCTGGCCGCTGGGAGAGTCCGTGAAACTGGATTCGACCATCGACCGCCGCACCCTGCGCGCGCAGATCGCCCGCCTGGGTGAACTGGGCTACGCGCTGGACTTCAAGACGCAGGAGTGGAGCCGCCAGGCCGAACTGCAACCTGCGTGATCGCAGACGCCGCATCCGCGGTGTTCTTGATCCATCCGCCGGGGTTCCTTCCCCATGCGGGGGAGGCTCCGACTTTCTTCTGGAGGTCTCCATCATGTCCACCATCGCTTGCGATGCACCTCATTGCACGCTGGACGAACCCGCGTGGCGCGCTGTCTGCAAGACGGCCGCCGAGCACGCCCAGCGTGGTTGCGGCCTGTCCTGGGATCACTGGGTCACGCTTTTCAGTTCGGAGATCGACGCGCAAGCCAGTCGGTTGCCGGAAACCCAGCGGGCTCAGGCCCTGGAAATCGCGACCCAGGAATGGGACTACGCAACCCCTGCCGAACGGCAGGAAACGCAGGAGTGGAACGCTGCGAACGGCTACTGCTCCCATGGCATCGAACTGGGCTACTGCCCAGCCGGTTGCGGCTCCTAGTCCGCACCGGACTCCATCGCCGCACGCGCGGCATTCCATCACCCGCTGGGGGCTCTCCCCCACGGGGAGGCCTCCGGCTCGATTCTTCAGGAGGCCTTTCATGGGCTGGTATTTCTCCCCCCAATCGCGGTCTGAACTGATCGCGGAACTGATCGCACCGCAAGAGACCGAGCGCGCCAGCGTCAAGGTCATCGCCCACGCGCTGCGCGGCAACGTCCTGTGGTCCGTCACGGAAGTGACGGCCAAGGTCGAAGGCGTGCATCGTCATCTGGCGCCAGGCCAATCCCTGCGCTACATCCGCTGCGATCTTCTCGAACGCAGCGGCGACCAGTGGGGCTACAAGCCACTGGACGAGTCCATGCACCCGTACTACTACACGTGCCCGCTGTCCTATCTGGACCTCGCACCAGAGCAGTCCGCCGACTGGCGTGCAGGCGTTCGCGCCTACCACGCGCGGCGGCGCACACCCACGGCACCTGCGGCACCCACCGCAGCGCTGATGGCCTGAGCCAGGAGGAACCGACATGGACCCGATCCTGGCTGCGCTTCCGCCCTCGCTGTTGAAGCTCGTTGAAGGGAGTTTGTCCAACGACGAAGTTTCTTCCGACGAGGAAATGCTGGAGTACTTCATCAGCAACGGCCTCACCGAGGCACAGGCACGGCAGGCACTGACCCACCGCGACCAGTACCTCAACAACATCTACCTGGAGGGCTTCACGCCAATCACTTCGGTAGATGAGGCGCTTCACTTCAACCCGCACACCCGGCAGTTCGAGCCGGACTGAGCGGCTTTCTTCCACCCCCTGGGGCAGTACTTGCCCCAGCGGGCGGTGCTGTTCCCGTTCATCCGAGGACACCACCATGCCCGAAAACACTTCTTCCACCACGCTGTATCGCATCGACGAATGCTCCGACGTGATGGCCGATGCTTGCGTCGGCGATGACCAGGGCAATCTGATCTTCCTGTCGATCTGGGCGCGCGACACCGCCGTCCAGCAGTTCCTCGCTCGTCTGACCCTCGGGCGCGACGAACAGGGCCTGGACCAGTTCCACGTCATCACCGACCAGGGCGGCAGCGTCCCGGTGTTCGTCAGCAACGTCGATCGTCTGGAAAAGCGCATGACCCGCGCCTACCGGCGAACGCTGTTCGGTTCGCTGTCCAACGTGTGGCTGTTCGACCGCCGCTGCGTCAAGCCCGACAAGGCCAACGCCAGCGCACTGGCATTGCTGCCCAAGGGCAGCGCCCACCGGCTTGACCGCCTGTGGATGCTGGTGCGGGACACCTGCCCACTGCCGCTGCTCGACCACTGGCGCGAAACCGTGCTGGAGCTGCTACAGACCCGCGAGATGCTGGCCCGTCTTCCGTTCGCCCTCGGGTCGCTGGAAGGCCATCGGCTCGCCATCGACGTGCCGGCGCTGACCCTGGCGCTGGGCTCCCTGATCCGCAGTGACGTGCTCACCGCCTATCCGTATCCGGCCAAGATTTGGACGCCGGAAGCGGTAGCGGCTTGACCCGCCCGCGAGAGCACGCCAAGGCGTGCTTTCGCACTTCATCCCCGCCAACCAGGAGACTTCCATGGCCCTCATGTTCCCGCGGCTCGCCCGCAATTTCTCCAAGAACGGGTACTACCCGACCGACGAACCCACGCTCGAAAGAGCCCTCAACGCACTGATGCCCAGCGATGGCCCGATGTGCATCCTCGATCCCTGCGCCGGCGAAGGCGTGGCGATCGCCGAAGCCGCTCATGCTCTCGGGCGCGAGCAAGCCAAGGCGTTCGCCGTCGAGTTCGACGCGGAGCGGGCACGCCATGCCCGCGGCCTGGTCGATCATTGCCTGCACGCGGACCTGATGGACACGATGATCTCAAAGCAGTCGTTCGGGCTGCTCTGGCTCAACCCACCGTATGGCGATCTGTCCAAGGACGTCAACGGCAACATCGGCTATCAGGGCCAGGGCCGTGCCCGCTTCGAGAAGCTCTTCTATCAGCGCAGCCTCTCGCTATTGCAGTATGGCGGCGTGCTGGTCTTCATCGTCCCTGGCTACGTGCTCGACGCCGAGCTGGTCGGCTGGCTGACACGCCACTACACGGACCTACGCATCTACCGAGCGGTGGAAACGCAGTTCAAGCAGGTGGTGATCTTCGGCCGCAGGGTGCGCCAGCGCGAGCTGGCACCCGATGGTCTCAAGGCCGTGCGCAATCTGCTGCTGCAGATCGGGCTTGGTGAAGTCGAAGCCGAGGAACTGCCGAGCGAATGGCCGTTCCTGCCGTACATCGTCCCCGCCAGTCCGGCCGAGCCGGAGCATTTCTTCCGCGTGACGATGGAGCCAGAGCAGTTCGCCGATGAAGTCGGCCGGCTGCAAGGCCTCTGGCCGTCGCAGGACACGCACCTGGGGGCCGCGCAGCAGTCGCTGCGTCCACCGGCGCGTGCCTTGTCCCACTGGCATCTCGCCCTGGCTCTGGCCGCGGGCGCGATCTCGGGGGTTGTGCGCTCCAAGACCGGGCGCGTGCTCGTCGTCAAAGGTGACACCCACAAGGACAAGACGCTCCAGCGGGAATTCACCGAACGCGAAGACGGCTCCATCGCCGAGACCCGCATCCTCACCGACAAGTTCGTGCCCGTCATCCGCGCGTGGGACATGACGCCCGGCTCCGCCACGCGGGGCGAGGTGTTGACCATCCGCTGATCGCTTCTCTACCGCTGACGGTCACCGTCGGCTTCCTCCACCCACCGGGGTCCAGTCGCCCCGAGGGGGCGCCGTGGCCCCTTCATCTTCAAGGAGCCTTTCCATGGCAGCCCAAGCACTTCCCATCGGCCAAGCATCGAGCCGGCGCTTCTTCCCTGGCGAGACCGTCGTGACCTGTGGCGTTGACGCCCTGGTCCAGCAGGGCCGGCTCAACCCGGTGCCGTATCTGCACCGCCACCTCAATGGCGACTGGGGCGACCTCGACGACTACGACAAGCGGCAGAACGATGCCGCGCTGGAGTCCGGCGAGGACCGCCTTTTCTCTTCCTACCAGGTCGCACCCGGCCTGCAGCTTTGGATTATCACCGAATGGGATCGCAGCGTGACCACGCTGCTACTGCCCAGCGAGTACTGATCTCTCCCAGACGACGGCCGCCTGCCGTCTCTTCATCCCACCACGGGGCATGCCATCGCCCCGCGGGGGTGGTGCATGCCCCATTTTCTTTGGAGCATCACCATGTCCCTCGATCTCGAAACCACTGCCGCTGAAGCCGCGCCCGTACAGGGCGAACTGCTCGATGCGGAATCTTCCCCTCTGACCCTGAGCCTTCAGGATTTCGTCGGCGAGTTCGGCGACGAACTGCTCGACGCCCTCAACAGCGCGAACCCGCCGGTCTATAACGGCCAGCCGCAGGCGCACCGGCAACTCGTCGTCGCCAGCCTCAAGCGCAAGCTGTTTCCGGCCCAGGCCGAAGTCGTCCACGCCGCCGCCGAGCTGCTGATCGACCGTGGCGAACGCGCCGCGATCGTCAATGGCGAAATGGGCTGCGGCAAGACGACCGTCGGCATCGCCACGGCCGCCGTGCTCAACGCCGAAGGCTATCGCCGCACCCTGGTTCTTTCGCCGCCGCACCTTGTTTACAAGTGGCGGCGCGAGATCCAGGAGACGGTGGCAGGCGCCAAGGTGTGGGTGCTCAACGGGCCGGACACGCTCATCAAGCTCATCAAGCTGCGCGAGCAGTTGAATGTCCAGCCCACGGGCCAGGAGTTCTTCGTCTTGGGCCGGGTCAGGATGCGGATGGGGTTCCACTGGAAGCCCGTCTTCACCCAGCGGCGCACCCGTCACGGCAACGTGGCGGCGTGCCCGGACTGCGGCACGGTCATCACCGACCTCGACGGCGAGCCGGTCAATCCGGTCGCGCTCCAAGCCGAGGAATACCGCAGGAAGTGCAGCCATTGCGCCGCCCCCCTGTGGACGCTGATCCGCCCGCGCAGCCTGTCCGGCAGCGACCAGTCCTCGGCCGTGCTGAAAGCCCTCAAGCGCATCCCGACGATCGGGGAAGTCACCGCGCAGAAGCTGATGCAGAAGTTCGGCGAAGGCTTCCTCGCGTCGATGCTGGGCGACAACATCCATGAGTTCATCAACCTCATGGACGGCAACGGCGAACTGGTCTTCTCTGACCGCCAGGCGCATCGCATGGAAAGAGCGATGGCGAACATGGAGTTCGGCTTCGGCGAAGGCGGCTACCAGCCGTCCGAGTTCATCAAGCGCTACCTGCCTCAAGGCACGTTCGACCTGTGCATCGCGGACGAGGCCCACGAGTACAAGAACGGTGGCAGTGCCCAGGGCCAGGCCATGGGCGTGCTGGCGGCGAAGGCTCGCAAGACCTTGCTGCTGACAGGCACGCTGATGGGCGGCTACGGGGACGACCTGTTCTACCTGCTGTTCCGAGCCCTGCCTGGGCGGATGATCGAAGACGGCTACCGCCCGACCACGAGCGGCAGCATGACCTCGGCGGCCATGGCGTTCATGAGGGACCACGGGGTCCTCAAGGACATCTACTCCGAAAGCACCGGCACGGCGCACAAGACGGCCAGGGGCACCAAGGTATCGGTGCGCACGGTCAAGGCTCCCGGCTTCGGGCCGAAAGGGGTCTTGCGGTGCATCCTGCCGTTCACGATCTTCCTCAAGCTCAAGGACATCGGCGGCAACGTCCTGCCGCCGTATGACGAGGAGTTCCGTGAAGTCGCAATGGACACGGCGCAAGCCGCGGCCTACCGCGACCTGGCGGGTCGGCTGACCGCGGAGCTGAAACAGGCTCTGGCGCGACGCGATACGACGCTGCTGGGTGTGGTGCTCAACGTGCTGCTGGCCTGGCCGGACTGCTGCTTCCGGTCGGAAACCGTGGTGCATCCGCGCACGCGCAACACCTTGGCGTTCGTCCCGGCTCAGTTCAACGAGTTTGAGGTGACGCCGAAAGAGCGCGAGCTGATCGACATCTGCAAAGAAGAGAAGGCGCAGGGCCGCAAGGTCCTGGCCTACACGGTCTATACCGGCACGCGCGACACCACGTCGCGCTTGAAGGTGCTGCTGGAGCAGGAAGGTTTTCGGGTGGCGGTGCTGCGCGCAAGCGTGGACGCCAGCCGCCGCGAGGACTGGATCGCCGAGCAACTGGACCGTGGCATCGACGTGCTCATCACCAACCCCGAGCTGGTCAAGACGGGCTTGGACCTGTTGGACTTCCCGACGATCGTTTTCATGCAGTCGGGCTACAACGTGTACTCGCTCCAGCAGGCGGCACGCCGCTCCTGGCGCATCGGACAGAAACAGCCGGTGCGCGTGATCTACCTCGGCTACGCCGGTTCCTCGCAGATGACCTGCCTGGAGCTGATGGCCAAGAAGATCATGGTCTCGCAGTCCACCTCGGGCGACGTGCCCGAATCGGGCCTGGATGTGCTCAACCAGGACGGTGATTCCGTCGAGGTCGCGCTGGCCCGGCAACTGGTCGCCGCCTGATCCCCACGCCAACGCCGGCCTCGCGCCGCCGGCTTTCCATTGTTCCCACCTTGCAGCCACGCCCACGGTCTCCGTGGACGTGGCTGCGCATTTTTCATTCCAAGGAGATTTCCATGAACACCCATACCCAATCCACGCCCGAAAACGTGAAGGCCCGCCTGACGCTGGACGTGACCTGTTTGCTCAACGGCGAGGCCGCGTCGGAAATACTGGCACGGCTGCAACGCATGTGGGTCCGCGCCATCGGCGAGAGGTTGCTAATCGATGAGACCGCCGCGAAGGTGGATGTTTGGTCGATCGAGGTGACCGAGTTGCCCTCGGCGACTAACAGCGATGCGCTCGAAGCCGAGATCGCCGCCTTCATGCAGCAACGCATCGGGGACGGCAACCTCTGTGCAGAGGACATTCCCTTGCGCCTGGCGAGCTATGGCCTGATGGCCCCCGAGGATTTCATCGACGAAATGCGCGAGCGCATGGGCATGGAAGACGACGCCCCCACGGGCCGAGCCGTCATCCCCTCGACCGAACCTGCCGACGGCGGTGAGATCGAGATGCAAGTCGCGGTCGTCTGCATCGGTGCCTCCGGTAGCCCCAACGTGCCGGTCTTCAAGGTCAGGATCACCCAGGAGGAATACGACCTGGGTATCCACTACGACAAGGCCAGGGACCTGGCCGAAGAGGCCCGGTACGAAGGGCCGTTCATCTGCTTCGACGCCGCCGAATATGGCCCCATCCTGTCGGCCGCCCGCGAACTTGGCCTCGTTCCGCAGGTCGTCGTGGTCGATATGACCGACGGCCAGATCCACTCCATCCGCTGCGACAGCGGCGAGATCAAGGTCATCTGCTACGACACCAGCGACACTGACGAGTATTCGGCGGCGGTGGCGAACCGGCCGCTCGGCGAGAACGGGCAGTTCGTGCGCTGCTGGTCGCACACCCAACTGGCACGGGTCGATCCCGGCCTGAAGCTGGCTCGGGATTGATCGGGCGAAGCCCGATGCGTTTTCACAGGCCCCTTCGGGGGCCTTTTCCTTTGGAGGGAGGCTGCCGGGAAATCGGGCGCTGCCTGGTTCGCATTGTTTGCTGCCGCTCGTGGCCCGAGCGGCGATGGTGAGGGCTCGATGTTTCAGGACGACGCGCCATGTGCCCCTCTCCACCTTGGTTTCACCATCCCGAACGCCGTCTGCTGGCGGGTTTTCTCGGCCTGCTTTGGTCGGTGCTGGCTGGCGGCTGCGCGACGACGAGCGCGCCGGTCGCGCCCGACACCATCGAGGAAGTCTCGGCCGCACCCGTACCCGAGGCGCCCGAATACATCCCCGTTGTGCGCTACGGCCGCTACACCCTCGTGGAACTGGCACCGACAGCAGCGCAGCGCGACCTGCTGTTGCAGACCATCGACGTGTCGATGCCCGAGGATGCACGCGCTACGGTCGGCGACGGGCTACGGCATGTGCTCAAGCGCAGCGGTTACGGCTTGTGCCAGACGACGCACGCGGTGATCGAGCTGTACGCACTGCCGCTGCCGGCGGCCCACCTGCACCTCGGCCCCATGACCCTGCGGGATGCGCTGCTCACCCTGGCTGGTTCGGCCTGGGAACTGCACGCGGATGACCGCGCGCGGCAAATCTGCTTCGAGCGGCCCGGCGACAGCATGACCGCCGACAACGTACCCGCGCCGCCTGCCACCGAGGCGGTGCAGACGTTCCCGCTGGCGCCCGCGGCATCGGGAGGCCAGCCATGAACGCCCCGCAGCCCGCCCATCGTTCAACGGCCGCCGTGGTGGTGCAGAGCCTGATGTGGCTCTGGCTGATCGGCCTCAGTGTCCTCGTTGCCCTCGGCTACCAGACGATGAACGACCAGGCCGACCAGGAGCGCCTCGATTCCCGCCTGCAACGCCTCGAAGCGCAGGCAACAGGCCTGGCCGAGACCGTCGAGGCCATCCAGCAGCGTCCAGCCGTCGCCACGGCGGCAGACCTCAAAGACACCCGCCAAATCCTGGAAGCACGCGCGGCCCAGGTCGAGAAATCGCTGAGCGCCTATGCCTCCGCCGACGACCTTCAGGCACTGCGCGCCGAAGTCGAGCAAATCAAGGCGCGGCAGACCGCTGCGCGCGCCGCTGCACCCGCCCAGCCGCGCACCAGGAACAAGCCCACCGCCAAGCCCGAACCGACGCCGCTCCCGTTCCGCATCGTCGGTGCCGAACTGCGTGCCGGCGAGCGCAGCGTGTCCGTCGCGCCGAGCAATGGCGACTTCACGCCCGACCAGCTTCAGGTGCTGCTACCCGGCGATGCGGTCGGCCCGTGGCGCTTGCAGGCCGTCGAGGGCAGCACTGCGGTGTTCCAGGCCGGCGACCAGACCCGCCACGTGGCGATCCCCTGAACGGAGCACACCACATGAAGCCGTCGATCATCCTTTCCGCGCTTCTGCTGGCGTCCACCCAGTTGCCCGCGTGGGCGCAGCAATCCGCCACGGCTCCCGCCCGCAATGCGCAGAGTCAGGAACGCCCGCTGGTCGCCCGCATTCTGGACGACCGGGTGGCGAGCGACTGGGGCCTTCAACCTCAGGAGTGGGCGCGCTATCGCGAACTGATGGACGGTCCACTGGGCATCTATTCGCCCAACCTGGACCCGCTGTCGGCCCTGGGCATCGAGGCGCGTACCGAAGAGGAACGGCGACGCTACGCCGAGCTGCAGGTGCAGGTCGAAGCGCGCCGCGTGGAGAAACTGCTCGCTTATCAGCGGGCCTATGACGAGGCCTGGCAGCGCCTGAACCCCGGGATGCAGCGGGTGAACCTGCCGGACGACAAGCCGGTCGCCGGGGCCACGCGCGGCTCCGGCCGCACGGCAGTGTTCGTGAAAGATAACTGCGTGGCCTGCGGCCAGCTCGTGCAGCGCCTGCAATCCTCGGGCGCCGAATTCGACCTGTACATGGTCGGCAGCCGCCAGGACGACGCGCGCATCCGCGATTGGGCCAAGCGCGCGAACGTCGATCCGGCGCGCGTGCGCAGCGGCAGCATCACGCTCAACCACGACGGCGGCCGCTGGTTGACCTTGGGGGTACCCGGCGACCTGCCGGCGGTCGTGCGCGAGGTGAACGGCCAATGGCAGCGCCAGCCATAGCCGCCCCCCTGCGCACACTGGTGCTCGCCGCTGGCCTATGCGCCTGCGTCGCCCAAGCCCAGGAGGTTCCGCCACCGGCCTACCAGCTCGCCGCGCAGCGCGCAGGCATCCCCTCGACGGTGCTCTACGCCGTGGCCTTGCAGGAGAGTGGCATCCGCCGTAACGGACGCATCGTCCCGTGGCCGTGGTCCCTCAACGTCGCCGGCCAATCACGCCGCTATGCGACCCGCGCCGATGCCTGCGCGGGTTTGCAGCAGGCGATGCGCTCCACGCCGCACACGCGCATCGACGCGGGCCTGGGCCAGATCAACCTCGGCTACCACCAGCAGCGCTACGCCAGCGCCTGCGACCTGCTCGACCCGTACCGGAATCTCGCCATCGCTGCCGAGATCCTGCGCGAGCAACACGCCCCCGGCGAGGACTGGTTGCTGGCGATGGGCCGCTACCACCGCCCCGCGGGTGGCGAGCCCGCCGCCCGCTACCGGCGCAGCGTGTCGCGCCACCTCGCCCGGGTGCAGGGCGCACGCCCAACCGCCGCGGTTCTCGCCGCACGCAAGGAGACATCCCCATGACGACATCCCATCTGGCCTTGCGTGGCCTGCTCGTACTGCTGGCGGGTCTGCCGCTGGCCTCGCTTGCCGGCGAGCCGCTGATCGTGGTCGAAGACCGCGGCGGCGCGTCGGCGCTGCCGTACTACGAAGCCCTGAACCTCCAGCCGCGCACCAACGCACCGGCCCGGCCGCCGATCCCGACGCCCCAGGTTCCCGCCACGCCGGCGGACGAGGCCGCGATGCTGCCGGTGCGCAGCGCCAAGCTCACCCCCGGCACCGTCCCGCGGCGTGTCATCGAGGCTCCGGGTCTGCGGCCTTTCGTTGTCGTCGGCGACGACGAGGCATCTCGGGCCTGGCTGCGCAGCCAGGCAGCCGCGCTGCGCGAGCGCGGCGCGGTCGGTCTGGTGGTCAACGTCGAGACCGTGCAGGGCCTGGCGCGGCTGCGCACCCTGGTGCCCGGCGTACCCCTCGCGCCCATGTCCGGCGACGACCTGGCCGAGCGCCTGGGCCTGCGGCACTACCCGGTGCTGATCACAGCCACCGGCATCGAGCAATGAAGCCATGTCGGGGAAACAGCCGGTCGAGGTACTGCTTCGCCCAGCGGTGGAGCTATACACCGTTGCCGCATGCGCGGGCGCCGCGTTTCTGTCCCTGGTGGCCCCATGGTCGCTCGCGCTGAGCCCGTCCATGGGCGTCGGCAGCGCGCTGGCGTTCGGCGCCTACGGTGCCATCCGCTACCGCGATGCCCGCGTCATCCTGCGCTACCGGCGCAACATCCGCCGCCTGCCGCGCTACGTGATGACCAGCAAGGACGTGCCGGTCAGCCAGCAGCGGCTGTTCGTGGGGCGCGGGTTCCTGTGGGAGCAGAAGCACACCCATAGGCTCATGCAAACGTACCGGCCGGAGTTCCGCCGCTACGTCGAGCCCACACCAGCCTACCGGCTGGCGCGACGGCTGGAAGAACGGCTGGAGTACGCGCCGTTCCCGCTGTCCCGGCTGTCGAAACTCACCGGCTGGGACGTACCTTTCAACCCGGTGCGGCCGTTGCCGCCTGTGGGCGGCCTGCCGCGCCTGCACGGCATCGAACCCGAGGAGATGGACGTCAGCCTGCCGCTGGGCGAGCGCGTCGGCCACTCGCTGGTGCTGGGCACGACGCGCGTCGGCAAGACCCGGCTGGCCGAACTATTCGTGACCCAGGACATCCGGCGCGTGAACGCCGCGGGCGAGCACGAGGTGGTGATCGTCATTGACCCCAAGGGCGATGCCGATCTCCTGAAGCGGATGTACGTCGAGGCTAAGCGCGCCGGCCGCGAAGGCGAGTTCTACGTCTTCCACCTGGGATGGCCGGACATCTCCGCGCGCTACAACGCCGTGGGGCGATTCGGGCGTATATCGGAAGTCGCCACCCGCGTTGCGGGGCAGCTTTCCGGTGAAGGCAACTCGGCCGCCTTCCGAGAGTTTGCGTGGCGGTTCGTCAACATCATTGCCCGCGCCCTGGTGGAGCTGGGACAGCGGCCCGACTACATGCTGATCCAACGGCACGTCATCAACATCGACGCGCTGTTCATCGAGTACGCCCAGCATTACTTCGCCAAGACCGAGCCCAGGGCCTGGGAGGTGATCGTCCAGATCGAGGCCAAGCTCAACGAGAAGAACATCCCGCGCAACATGATCGGGCGCGAGAAGCGCGTGGTGGCGCTGGAGCAGTACCTCTCGCAGGCGCGCAACTACGACCCGGTGCTGGATGGCCTGCGCTCGGCGGTTCGCTACGACAAGACGTACTTCGACAAGATCGTCGCATCGCTGCTGCCGCTGCTGGAGAAGCTCACTAGCGGCAAGATCGCGCAGCTCCTGGCCCCGAACTACTCCGACCTGGCCGACCCGCGCCCGATCTTCGACTGGATGCAGATCATCCGTAAGAGGGCCATCGTCTATGTGGGCCTGGATGCGCTCTCCGACGCCGAGGTCGCCACCGCGGTCGGCAACTCGATGTTCAGCGATCTCGTGTCGGTCGCCGGGCATATCTACAAGCATGGGATCGACGATGGCCTGCCGGGCGCATCGGCCGGTGCGCGCGTGCCGATCAACGTCCATGCCGACGAGTTCAACGAATTGATGGGCGACGAGTTCATCCCGCTGATCAACAAGGGCGGCGGTGCCGGCCTGCAAGTCACTGCGTACACGCAGACCCTGTCGGACATCGAGGCCCGCATCGGCAACCGCGCGAAGGCAGGCCAGGTGATCGGGAATTTCAACAACCTGTTCATGCTGCGCGTGCGCGAGACCGCGACCGCCGAACTGCTGACCCGGCAATTGCCGAAGGTCGAGGTCTATACGACCACCATCGTCAGCGGCGCGACCGACAGCTCGGACATTCGCGGGGCGACGGATTTCACGTCGAACACTCAGGACCGCATCAGCATGTCCAGCGTGCCGATGATCGAGCCGTCGCACGTCGTCGGCCTGCCGAAAGGCCAGTGCTTCGCGTTGCTGCAGGGCGGCCAGCTTTGGAAAGTGCGCATGCCGCTGCCGGCGCCGGACCCGGACGAAGTGATGCCGGCAGACTTGCAGCAACTGGCCGGGTACATGCGCCAGAGCTACAGCGAAGCGACGCAGTGGTGGGAGTTCACCAGTTCCCCCGCCTTGCAGGACACGGGCCTGCCCGACGACCTGCTGGATGACGCCGCTGCGGCCGAACCTCCCGCGGTGGCCATTGCCACCGACGAGGACACCGGCAACAAGGCCTCGCCATGAAGGACGCCGCCTCGACTGCACAACGGGAGCAGAACCAGCGCCAGGGCCTGATCGTCGGCACCATCACCTTGCCGTTCCGGCTGCTCGGGGTGCTGATCGGCTCGCTGCTGTTCTCGATCGTCGTGGAGTGCGTCGGCATGCACCTGTTCTGGAAGGACCAGGGCTGGCGGCACTCGCAGCAGATGTTGCAGTACGAACTGGGGCACCTGTCCAGCCACTTCACGCGCAGCGTCGTCGTGCAGGAGCCGGGGCGCACCGCGCACGAACTGGTGGATACCGGCTACGAATGGGTATTCGTTCGCTCCGGGCTGCTGGAGCGCATGAGCCAGACCGCCGAGCGCGCCCGCGCGCCGAGCCACGGGAGGATCCAGGACGGGGGGCGCAACTTTCGCTACTACATCAGCCAGGTCTATGTCTGGACCGAGAACTACCTGATTGCCGCGGCCTTCACCACCCTCACGTTTCTGGTGCGCCTGCTGGTTCTGGTGCTCACGTTGCCGCTGATCTGCACCGCGGCGTTCGTCGGCCTGATCGACGGTCTTGTGCGGCGGGACGTGCGCCGGTTCGGCGCAGGCCGGGAATCCGGCTTCATCTACCACCGCGCGAAGGCGAGCCTGATGCCGCTGGCCGTGCTGCCGTGGGTCACGTACCTGGCCTTGCCGATCTCTGTGCATCCACTGCTGATCCTGCTGCCCAGCGCAGCCTTGCTGGGACTGGCCGTGAGCCTGACTGCGGGCAGCTTCAAAAAATACTTGTGATGACAGAGAAACCAGATCATTAGGCAACTCATTCAGTATTTCTTATTTATTGAATTTGCTGACCAAGGATTTTCTCGCGATACATATTGGCCAAATGGCGCGCCCTCATGCTCCACTGCTCTGTAATCTTTGGGAAATCTGTTGCGCCGCGCCCATCCATTCCTTGCAATGTAACGTAGCCCTGCCCATCCTGTCCGCGTACAAAAGCTATGTAGTTATATATTGAATCTCGAAATTCAGTGAGAGCATAAAAGAAGGCATCGCCAGCCGGAAGCGCACGAGATAAGTCAATGCGACCTTGGGCATATAAAAAATCATTGACACCCTTCATTCCCCATCCTACCCGATCCAACTCAATGTAAAGATTGTCCACGGCGTCATAATGCACAGATGGAATGTAACCACATGAAAAGTCCCATGTTTCGAGCCAGTCGAGAAAGTCAGACCTGAAATATGAAGGAACAATATTTTGAAGTGTGGCTATGGAATCCGCCATCTGCTGAGGCGTTAATGCGCTCCTGGCAACTTGAAATGCTGATGGGAAAATTCTCTTACAGACATCTTGTGGGATAAAACTAATATCAGAAATTTCACCCCAATAGACCACGTGAACCGGAAAAATCGATCCATCCAGCCTTTTGTGTTGAGTGCCATGGAACTGATGATGATTTATGCTGGTATGGCGATTTGCCGTTGTGAAAATCACATAACAACCAATCGGCTCAGGGAAGGAATCGGTCTTACTCAACTCAGCCGTAACGTCTGTAGAGTTTAGTTGATTAACAAATTTTGCCTGCCCAAACACTGAGTAGCCGCCAACGGCAGGAAAAATGTCAATGCCATGCTGCCTTTGCCCATTTCCGCCGTATCTTCTGAATTGCACGTCATACCTCATATTCCGCGCGACCCAGTCCCTCATGAGGTAGCAGCAAATTTCCTCAAAATCTTGATCAGTTCTAAAGGTCAGTCCTTGCATTTTTATCCTGGATCTTTGTAAGAGCGTTGATATTTTGCCACGCGGCCGGTGGAAATTCCCTTCTTGAATTCTGGCCTGACGACCACTCCCTGAGCGAACTGGACGCACGCTGCCAATCAAACCGATCAGCGCAGTTTCCTATTGTTTGCTGCCTGCAGTCACCCTGAACTCCACCATCGCACTATTCTGATCACACAGGAATGGCGCGATGTTGGCTCCGATCTGGCAGCGCGCCGCGCATCGCGGCGTGCCCATTTTTCTCGTGACGGCCCTGCTGCTGGGTCAGTCCCCGATGGCGTTGGCCGAGTCCCCCGCACAGCGCCAGGAGCTGGTCGCCGCGCTGCGCCAACTCGACGCGCTGGAGCGCACCGTCGCCGACAGCGCCGCGCGTGCCCCCATCCAGCCGGGCGAGCGCTACCACTTCGATTACCCGCGGTTGCTGGCTGACTTGGCGCGCGTGCGCGCCGGCATCCAGGCCCATCTCACACCGTCGCGTGCCCAGCCGCGCGACCCCTCCGAACTGGCCAGCGACTACCGCACCGAGCGGTCCGCTTCGCCATCGCCGACGACTACGGAAGCCAAGCCATGAACGGCGCCCAGGTCTCGGCATTTCAAGCCAACAGCGGCATCGCGCCTTCGGCGATGGCGACCGTCCTGGTCGGCGCCGTGTTCGCGGTGCTCCTCGTCTGGGGCGTCTGGGCCATCCGAACGGCCTACGTGGGGTGGTCCGAGAGCCGCCTCAACCAGCGCCAGTTCCTCGGCGTCTGCATCCGCTTCGTCGCGATGTACCTCGTCCTGAGCTTCTTCCTCCTCTCCTGACCTGAAAGGCACGACCATGCAAAACCGCATCCTCCATTCCCGCCTTGCCCAGCGCGCCGCTGTGGCACTGGGCTCCGCCGCGCTGCCCGCGCTGTCGTTCGCGCAAGGCTTGCCGCAGTTGGAAAACCCGACCCGCGGCACCGGCAACGGCATCATGGAAACGATCAGGAACTACGGCTACGACATCATCATGCTCGTAGCCCTCCTGGTCGTGGCGTCGATGTTCATCGGCGTCTGCTACCACGCCTACGGCACCTACGCGGAAATCCACACCGGCCGCAAGACCTGGGGCCAGTTTGGCCTCACCGTCGCGATCGGTGCCGTGCTGCTCGTGATCGGCATCTGGCTGCTCACCGAAGCCACCGGCATCCTGTAAGGCGAGGCCGGTATGTCCGAGCAGCAGCACGTCCGTGCGGACGGGACGGTCACGTTCCTTCCGCATCGGCTCAACCGCCACCCTGTTGTCGTGCGCGGCCTCACCGCCGACGAACTGTGGATCTGCTGCGGCCTGTCCGGCGCCGCCGGCCTGCTGGTCGGCGCGCCGCTGTCCTGGGTGTTCCGCACGATCGCCATCGCGCCGACGTTCGTCGTCCTGGGCGTGGCCCTGGGCGTCTTCATCGGCGGCGGCATCCTGCGCCGGCTCAAGCGCGGGCGCCCCGACACCTGGCTGTACCGGCAACTGCAATGGCGCATCGCCACGCGCCATCCACTGATGGCGGGATGGGTAGGCGGCCACGTGCTGATCTCGCGCTCCGGCTTCTGGTCCACCCGAAGGTCCGTTGCAAGGGGGGCACGATGAGCCGCTTCAAGAACGAGATCACCCACCTGCAGGCGCACATCAAGACGCTTCGCCTGGGTGCTGGTGCGCTGGTCATCGTCGCCCTGGTCATGGGCGGTGGCTGGTGGAGCGCGCCGCGCGACCTGACCATCCACGTCCCGCCCGACCTGCGCTCGGGCAGTACCCGCAAGTGGTGGGAAGTGCCGCCCGAATCGGTCTATGCGTTCACGTTCTACGTGTTCCAGACCCTCAACCGCTGGCCGACGAACGGCGAAGAGGACTATCCGCGCAACCTCCACACGCTCTCGCCGTACCTTACCCCGTCCTGCCAGGCCTTCCTGCGCGCGGACTACGACTACCGCCGTTCCACGGGCGAGCTGCGCCAGCGCGTGCGCGGGATTTATGAGATCCCCGGCCGCGGCTACGGCGACGACCCCACGGCGCGCGTGCGCGTGGTCTCCGACCGCGACTGGGTGGTGACGCTCGACATCACCGCCGACGAGTACTACGGCGCCGAGCAGGTCAAGCGCGCGCTCGTGCGCTACCCGGTGAAGGTCACGCGGGTGGACGTCGATCCCGCCCGCAACCCCTTCGGCCTGGCGCTGGACTGCTACGACGGCGCGCCCCAGCGCATCAGCGCACCGGAGCCGACTCGCCCGGCACCTGGCGGCCTGTCTCCGCAAGCGCCCCAAGGAGGAAACACCCCATGAAGCATCCTGTACTCGTGCTGCTGGGGCTGCTGGCCGTGGCCGCGGCACCCGTCTCCCATGCTGTGGAGATTCTGCGGTGGGAACGCATGCCGCTGGCGGTGCCGCTGAAGGTCGGCCAGGAGCGCATCGTGTTCATCGACCGGAACGTCCGCGTGGGCGTGCCCGCAGGCGTGGGCGAACGCCTGCGCGTGCAGAGCGCAGGTGGCGCGGTGTACCTGCGCGCCAGCGAGCCGATCGAGCCCACGCGGCTGCAATTGCAGGACGCCGACACGGGCGCGCTGATCCTGCTCGACATTGCGGCCGAGCCGCCCAAAGACGGCGAAGCCGAGCTGGAGCCGGTGCGCATCGTCGAGGGCAGCAGCACCCCTGCGCGCTACGGCGATCAGCCAGGCGGTGCCGATGAGGCCCCGGCACGCGCCCAGGACCAAGCAGGTACGCGGGCGACCCGGCGCGAAACCCCGGTTCCGGTCGTCCTGACGCGCTTCGCCGCGCAGAACCTCTACGCGCCGCTGCGCACTGTGGAGTCGCTGCCTGGCGTCATGCGGGTGAACCTGCGCCGTGACCTCGACCTCGGCACGCTGATGCCGACGCTGCCGGTGCGCGCGGTCGCGCTCGCGTCGTGGCGTCTGGAAGACCAGTGGGTCACGGCCGTGCGCCTGACCAACAGCAGCAGCGGCTGGGTCACGCTCGACCCGCGCGTGCTGCAAGGCGATTTCCTCACCGCCACCTTCCAGCACGAAGCGCTCGGACCGCGCGGGACGCCCGAGGACACGACCGTCCTGTACCTGGTGACGCGCGGGCACGGCCTCGCGCAATCGCTGCTGCCGGCGATCCACCGCTTCGACCCGGCCGTGCATCTGCCGCAGCGGGAAGCTGAAGCCGACGATGGCAAGGAGGCCCGCCATGCGCAGTAACGGCTTGCTCAAGTGGCTGATGATCCCGGTCGCCTTGCTGGTGCTGTTCGTTGCCATCCGGCTGTTCTCCGGTGGAAGCACGTCGGCACCGCCCGCCGCGGATGCTGGCTCCAAGCTCACGCCCGAGGAAATGAAGGCGTTGGGCATCGAAGGCGATACCCCGCGCGATACCGTGGCAACGCTCGTCGCCCAGGTGAAACAGTTGCGCACCGAGCTTCAGACCGCGCTGACCGACAACAAGTCGCAGCGCGAGGAAAACCAGCGGCTGCGCCAGCGGGAGAACTCCATTGATCAGCGCATCAATTCGGCCCTCGAATCCGAGCGCTCCAACCTGCGCCGCGACCAGGAACAGGCGGCCAGCGCGCGCCAGCAGACCGAGGGGCTGCTCGCCGACCTGCAGCGGCGCCTGGACAGCATTGGCGGGCGCGGCGGCGGTCACGCTGATCTGCCGGTGGGCCTGGGGCTGCGCGGCGGCGACGAGGCCGGCATGGAAGGCGGCATGCGCTGGGTCGAACCGGACGACGCGAAGAAGGCCGAGGGCCGCAATGGCAGTCGTGGCGCAGGCAGCGGCATGAGCTTCCCGACGAGCTTCGGCCCGGCACAAAGCACACTGGAAACCACCGCGGAAACCGTGGCGAACGCCGGCGCAGGTGCGGCAGGCGTCAAGAGCGCCAAGCCGGTCTATACCGTGCCGACCAACTCGACACTGATGGGCTCCGTGGCGATGACGGCGCTGATTGGGCGCGTGCCGATCGACGGGACGGTGAACGATCCGTACCCCTTCAAGGTGCTGGTCGGGCCGGACAATCTGACTGCCAACGGCATCGACATTCCCGACGTGGCCGGCGCGGTGTTCTCCGGAACCGCATCGGGCGACTGGACGCTCTCGTGCGTGCGCGGCCAGGTTCGCAGCATCACCTTCGTCTTCAACGACGGCACGATCCGCACGATTCCCGAAGACCGCGAAGGCAACCAGCAGAACAACCAGCAGCGCGACGGCCTGGGCTGGATCAGCGACCCGCACGGCATCCCGTGCGTCAGCGGCGAACGGCGCAGCAACGCCCAGCAGTACCTCGGGTCGCAAGCTCTGATCACCGCGGCCGGAGCCGGCGTGGCCTCGCTCATCGAGAGCGACAGCGGCCGCATGTCCTACGTCGGCTCGGACGGCGCCATCGGCACCGTGGGCATCAGCGGCAAGGAAGCAGTCGGCCAGATCCTCGCGGGCGGCGTCCGGGACATGTCGACCTGGGTCAACAAGCTCTACGGACAGGCTTTCGCCGCCGTCTATGTGCAGCCAGGCGCCAAGGTCGCCGTCCACCTCGAAAAGCCGCTGGCCATCGATCACGACCCCGAAGGCCGGCGCGTCGATCACCGTGCAGGAGAAAGCCATGCGCTCGAACTCGATTAAGGGCCTCGCGCTGGCCGCGGCCGTCGCCGTGCTCAGCGGTTGCGCCACCAGCAAGGAAGAACTGCTGACCCATAGCGACCGCACCATGATGGACATCTGGCAGCAGGAAACGGGTGGCGGCGGCAGTGGCACCGGCCAGGTCGCGCGCCGGCAGTTGCTCGACGCGCGCCAGAGCCTGCGCCGGCCGCTGACCGACGCCGATGTGCAGGCTGCGCCCGTCGAGCAGATGCGCTACACGCGCACGGCGCGCAACGAGGTTTATCGCCAGTTCCAGCGCCTGCCCAACCCCGATCTCGTCATGTATGTGTACCCGCACCTGGCGGGCACGGACCCCGTGCCGGTTCCGGGCTACACGACGGTCTTCCCCCTGTACCAGCGCGTGCAGTACGCCATGCCCGGTGAACGGCTGGAGGACTATTGATGCGCTGGGAACTTCCCTGGCCGAAGCTGGCCGCATCCGGCACCGGCGACGAAGAGAAGCCGGACGGCTGGCAGCGCCACGTCGAGGCCTTGCGCCAGGCCGGCGTCCCTGAACCCGGCGCAGCGGTCCAGGGCCGCAGGCCGGCGACGGTAGCCGACGAGCAGGCGCTGTACGACGTCGCGCCGTCGTTCGCGGAACTGCTGCCTTGGGTGGAGTTCTTGCCGCAGTCGAAGTCCATGCTGCTGGAGGATGGGCAGTCGGTCGCTGCCTTCTACGAGCTGGTGCCGCTGGGCACCGAGGGGCGGGAGCCCGGCTGGCTCGCGCATGCCCGCGATGCCTTGGAGAACGCGCTCCAGGACTCGTTCGATGAGCTGGACGAAAACCCCTGGGTACTCCAGCTCTATGCCCAGGACGAGCCCAGCTTCGACCAGTACATGCAGACCCTGCGCGACTACGTGCAGCCGCGTGCCCGCGGCACCGCTTTCACCGAGTTCTACTTGCGCTTCTTCGGCCACCACCTGCGCGCGGTCGCCAAGCCGGGCGGCCTGTTCGAGGACACGGTGGTCACGCGGCTGCGCTGGCGCGGCCAGACGCGGCGGGTGCGCATGGTGATCTATCGCCGTGCAACTGGGCAGGCAAGCCGCCGCGGCCAGACGCCCGAGCAGATGCTGAACATCGTCTGCGACCGCCTGTGCGGCGGCCTGGCGAACGCCGGCATCCAGGCACGGCGCATGGTCGCAGCCGACGTCCACGACTGGCTGCTGCGGTGGTTCAATCCGCGCCCGGCGATGCTTGGACCGAGTGCAGAGGACCGGGAGCGCTTCTACGCGCTGGCGCGCTACCCCGACAGCACCGAAGAAAGCGAGGCCGGCGAAATCGAGCTGGCGAGCGGGCGGGATTTCAGCCAGCGGCTGTTCTTCGGCCAGCCACGCTCCGACGTGGAGCACGGCACCTGGTATTTCGACGGCATGCCGCACCGCGTGCTGATCACCGACCGGCTGCGCATGCCGCCCGGCACCGGACACCTGACCGGCGAGACCCGCAAAGGGGATGCCATCAACACGCTGTTCGACCAGATGCCGGAAGACACCTTGCTGTGTCTCACGATGGTCGCCACGCCGCAGGATGTCCTGGAAGCGGATCTCAACCACCTGGCGAAGAAGGCCGTGGGCGAGACGCTGGCGTCGGAGCAGACGTTGAAGGACGTGCAGGAAGCCCGCTCCCTCATCGGCAGCGCACACAAGCTCTACCGGGGGACGCTGGCATTCTACCTGCGCGGACGCGACGAAGCGGAACTGGACCGGCGCGGCCTGGACCTGGCGAACGTGATGCTCAATGCTGGCTTGCAGCCGGTGCGCGAGGACGACGAGGTGGCGCCGCTCAACAGCTACTTGCGGTGGCTGCCATGCTGCTACAACCCCGGCCAGGATCGGCGCAAGTGGTACACCCAACTGATGTTCGCTCAGCACGCGGCGAACCTGTCGCCGGTGTGGGGCCGCGCTCAAGGTACGGGGCACCCGGGCATCACGATGTTCAACCGCGGTGGCGGGCCGATCACCTTCGACCCGCTCAGCCGCCTGGATCGGCAGATGAACGCCCATCTGTTCCTGTTCGGCCCCACCGGCTCCGGCAAGAGCGCCACGCTCAACAACCTCTTGAATCAGGTCACGGCCATCTACCGACCGCGGCTGTTCATCGTGGAGGCTGGCAACAGCTTCGGCCTGTTCAGCGACTTCGCACGCATGCTCGGGCTGACGGTAAACCGGGTCAAGCTGGCCCCAGGTTCGGGCATCAGCCTCGCGCCATTCGCAGACGCGCGTCGGCTGATCGAGACGCCCAGCGACGTGCAGACGCTCGACGCCGACGCGCTGGATGAAGACCCGCCACCAGATGCCTCGGCCATGGAGGCGGACGAGCAGCGCGACGTGCTCGGCGAACTGGAGATCACGGCGCGGCTGATGATCACGGGCGGAGAGGACAAGGAGGAAGCCCGGATGACGCGGGCTGACCGCTCGCTGATCCGTCAGTGCATCCTCGACGCCGCCGAGCACTGCGTGGCCGACAAACGCACGGTGCTTACGCGCGACGTGCGCAACGCGTTGCGCGCCCGCGGCCAGGACCCGACGCTGCCCGAAATGCGCCGCGTGCGGCTGCTGGAGATGGCGGATGCGATGGACATGTTCTGTCAAGGCACGGACGGCGAAATGTTCGACCGCGACGGCACGCCGTGGCCCGAAGCCGACATCACCTTGGTTGACCTCGCGACATACGCCCGCGAGGGCTACAACGCGCAGCTCTCCATCGCTTACATCAGCCTGATCAGCACGGTGAACAACATCGCCGAGCGCGACCAATACCTGGGACGCCCGATCATCAACGTCACCGACGAAGGCCACATCATCACGAAGAACCCGCTGCTCGCGCCCTACGTCGTGAAAATTACAAAGATGTGGAGGAAATTGGGGGCCTGGTTCTGGCTCGCGACGCAGAACATCGACGACCTGCCGCGCGCCGCGGAGCCCATGCTCAACATGATCGAGTGGTGGATCTGTCTCAGCATGCCGCCCGATGAAGTTGAGAAGATCGCGCGGTTCCGCGAACTCTCGCCCGCGCAGAAGGCGCTGATGCTTTCGGCGCGCAAGGAAGCGGGGAAATTCACCGAAGGCGTCATCCTCTCCAAGAGCATGGAAGTGCTGTTCCGCGCCGTGCCGCCGTCCCTGTACCTCGCCCTCGCGCAGACAGAACCCGAGGAGAAGGCCGAACGCTACCAGCTCATGCAGCAGTACGGCTGCACCGAACTGGAAGCGGCTTTCAAGGTGGCCGAGAAGATCGACCAGGCCCGCGGCATCGAGTCGCCGGCCCTGGAACTGTCGTAAACCGGAGAACGCCATGGAACAGAAACGTCCTTCCATTCCGATGCAGGTCCAGGCGTTCCGCCGTCGCCGCTGGCGGCCTCGCTGGCCCTGGGTATTGGCTGCTGCGCTGGTCGCGCTGCTGCTGATCTGGCTGGTGTCCCGGACGCCCGGCGAATCCTCAGCGCCGTCGCGCGCGCCGGTCAGCACGGCGCAGGTCGCTGGGCCACCCTGGCAGATGGGCAACCCGGAAGGCCGTTTCACGCTGACGCTCTATGCCGACCTGGAATGCCCGTTCTGCCGGGAGTATTTCCCGCAGCTCAAGCGCTGGGTCGGCAACAACACCGACGTGGCGCTGCAATGGCATCACCAGCCGCTGGCCGCGCACGAGCCTGCCGCGTCGGCCGAGGCACGTCTGGCCGAGTGCGCCGCCGAAGCGGGCGGGCATGCGGCGTTCTGGCAGGCGGTCGAATGGGTCTATGCCCACACGCGCAGCGACGGCCAGGGCTTGCCCGATGGCTTGCGTTACCCCGAAACAACGTCAGCCATCGAACAGTGCATGGCTAGCGAGCGCCCCAACGTGGCCATCCGCGCGCAGGCCGCGGAAGCCACCAAGAGCGGCGTGACCGCCACGCCGTCGCTGCGACTGCTCGATCGCCAGACGGGCCAGGCCATCCTGTTGCAGGGGCCGATCGAGGGCGATGCCTTGCTCTCGGCCATGGACCTGCTGGCGGCCGGGGAAATGGCCAGCGACGCGCCGGGTTCGCCCGCCACCCCCACATCCGAAATGCCTGCCGACGTTGTCGGCGACATGCCCAGGTAGCCCTCGGTCTTGAAGGCTACGGCGCGGCTCGCCGCGCTGACCGCTACCCGTTCGCTTTCGCATCCTGGCCGCGAACAATCACCGCCGCGCGGTGATGGATGCACCTTGTTCCGCTGTTTCCATCCCCAGGAGGGCTTGCCCTCCCAGGGTGGCGCCCTCCGCTCACTTTCTGGAGGTCCGCCATGTCTCTCGTCGCCAACGACTCCTGCGTGGAGCCACGTTTTGCCCCCATGTCCCAATCCGATGACTGGATCATCCGGCAAGCCATCGCGCTGCTGGAGCAGCGGGTCTTCAAGAAGGGGCCATCCCTGGAGAGGCCTGCCGCCGTCAAGGACTACCTGCGCCTGAAACTGGCCGCCGAGCCCAATGAAGTCTTCGCCATCGTGTTCCTCAACAGCATGCACGAGGTGCTGGCCTACGAGCCGATGTTCAGAGGCACGATCCATTCGACCTCGGTGCATGCGCGTCCGATCGTGCAGCGTGCCTTGGAACTGAATGCGGCAGCGGTCATTTTTTCTCACCAACACCCTTCGGGCTGCACGGAGCCGTCGAGCGCGGACCGTGCGTTGACCCAAACGCTGAGGGCCGCGTTGTCGCTGATCGACGTGAGGGTGCTGGATCACCTCATCGTCGGCCAGGGCACGCCGTACTCGTTCGCGGAATCCGGCCTGCTGTAGCGACGGCATCGGCTCCCTGATCCACGCGGAGGCTTCGGCCTCCGCTTTTTCATGGGCGCGAGACAAGCAGGTATGCGGGCAGTGCGCGATGCGCATTGTTTGTTGGGGCCGCGTCGGCTTCGCGTTTGACTACTGCTCTGATCAACTTCAAGGGCACGCGACATGACAGCATCCCTTTCCAGGTTCGCGCCGGGCTGGCGAACCCTCGGCCGGGCCGTGGCGCTGCCGGCAGCCCTGGCCGTTTTCAGCCCGGCCACCTTCGCCGCCGACGTGGTGGTCGTCACCGACAGCCGCCACCCGGTCAAGACCATGGGCGGCGAGCGGCTGATCGAGCTGGACGAAGCCCACAGGATTGAAGCGGAGCTTTCCGCGGGACTGCCCACCGACCCCGAACAGGCGACGGCCATCGTCAAGCGCCGGCTGAATGGCGGCGGTGCCGATCTGCAGCGACGCATCGCTTCCGCATACCAAGGCGTTACCGACGCATGGAGCCTCGGCATCACCAGCCTCCCGGCCGTGGTGGTGGACAGGCGCTATGTGGTCTATGGCGAGCCGGATGTGGCTCGCGCTGTCGCGCGCATCGAGCAGCACCGGAGGACCCAGCCGTGACCCGACCATTCGACCTGATGCGCCGCCTGCGCGCTGGCGTGGCTTCGTTGCTGCTGCTCAGCGCCACGGGCAGCTACGCCCTCAATACAGCGACCATCATCGGCTCGGTGGCATCGCCCGATTGCCTCGAATACCGCGTCGTCGGCATCTGCTACTGGCTCTACTGCACATGGACGGGCTGCACCGTGCGCACGTCGATCAAGGTGCGCCACTACATCCCCGATGCAGTGGTGTCGTCGTACTCGAATACCGGAGAAAACCCCTGGGTCGAAGTCCAGGCAATGAGCACGCCCAACCCGTCCGCCCAAGCTGGCGGCGACGGAACGACGAACGAGGATCACGAAAACAGCCTCGCCAAATTCAAGAACGCGGATGTCATCGGTCACCCCGGCGCAGAGGTGTTCAACCAGTTCGTCTCTTCGTCAGGCTACTTCTGTGAGGGCGCGGGCACGGCGTTTATGCCGTACTTGCTCAGCACCCTGGATACGCTGGCCTGGCGCTACAACGTGCCCGAGATGGCCTACCCGGAAGCGCTGATTCCGGGCCGGCGCGAAGTCGGTGCCCGTACCACGATGAATCTCTGGGGCAACGTGTATCCCCGTGGCGGCTTCCTGCACCAGACCGACGACTTCAAGGCCGGCGCAGTGGTGGCCCAGCGTGCGGGCGATGTGGTCACGCGCCGCGGGCAGATCCACGTCTATCAGCCGTTGCTTGCCAACTCCCGTGACGGCTACTGGCCGGCCGGCGCGCTGATGGAGGGCGATGCCTCGACCGGCAAGTGGCAAGAACTCACGCCCGTCCTGTCCTCGTCCTGCACGGTCTTCCCGCGCAGCGGCTTCCTTACCCAGGCCCAGCAAGGCGACTACGCATGGGCGCTGTGGCGGCCGTATGCCTGCTGCGAGCGCCGGGGCCAGGTGTTCCTGGGCAGCGTCGATTTCCTCTGAGGGGGTGCCATGAAGTTCCGTCCTGCATTCAATCCGTTCTCCCGCCGGGTACGTCGCACGGAGATCGTCCTGGCACTGGCCGGCGCGCTCGCGCTGGGCAGCGGCGTGGCCTGGGGTCAACTGGGATACCAGACCAGCGGCAGCGTCATCGGCGATGACGTCATGTACTCGATCGGTGGCGGCAACGCCGTGTCGATGGGACGTGCAGCCGGCATGCGCTCCATCGGTGTCGGCGTGGGTTGGAACAGCAACTTGATCTGCGGCGACATGAACATCCAGACCACGTTGAAGAACCAACTTAACGGCATTACCAACGGCTTCCAGCAAATCATGTCGTCGGTGATCCAGAGTGCCACCAGTGCGGTGGCATCGTTGCCCGCACTGATCATCCAGCGGGCCGATCCCGGTCTGTACAACCTGCTCACCAATGGCGTGCTGCAGGCGCGGCTGGATTTCGACCGCAGCAAGCTGACGTGCCGTGCCATGGCCGAGAAGATGGCCGAAACGGCGGGCGGCCAACTCGGCTGGAGCCAGATGGCCGAAGGGCTGGCGCTGCGCGATGCCGTGTCGAGCACGGATGCGGTCTCGGCCATCGAGCAGGCCGAGACGCGCCGCGGCAATGACGGCGTGCCGTGGGTCGGGGGCAGCAACGCGGGCGGCTCCGGCCAGCCCGCGATCAAGGTCGTCGGCGATGTCACCCGCGCTGGCTACAACCTGGTCAACGGCCGCGGCGTGACCGACACCTCGTCCATTGCGCCGGCCAGTTGCAGCAGTCTCTCGTGCCAGACCTGGACCTCGCCGCAGGCTGCCGTCGAGTGGGCCACGCGCGTGCTCGGCGAGAAGGAGCAGCGCACGTGCGATGCCTGCACCAAGACCGAGACGACGCCGGGCGTCGGGCTCACGCCGCTGATCCAGGAGGAGTACGACGCCAAGCTGCAGGCGCTCCAGGACCTGGTAACCAAGGCCAAGAACACGACGCCGGAGAACCTGCGCGAAGCTGGCAGTGCGTCGCTGCCGATCACGCGCGGCGTGATCGAGGCGCTGCGCGACGAGCCCGACCAGCACCTGCTGTCGCAGCGCCTCGCGTCCGAGGTCGCGCTGGCATCCGTGCTGGAGAAAGCGCTGCTGCTGCAGCGCACGCTGCTCACGGGCAAGAAGGAGCCCAACGTCGCGGCGAACGAACTTGCCGTGGAGGCGGTGAACCACGAGAGCGACACGCTCGACCGTGAGATTCGCAACCTCAAGACCGAACTGGAGCTGCGGCGCGAACTGGCGAACAACTCGCCCATGGCGATCATCCAGCGCCACGGCGCGCGCGCGGCCGGTTCGCGCGGCATCTACGAGGGCGATCCTGTGCCGGACCGTCTCGACCAGCTCCAGAAGGGCAATCCGGGGAGTCGGCCATGAGCCCGGCGCGCATGGCCTGGCGGCCGCTGCGCTGGTTGTTCAGCCGGCGCGCGGCGAAGACGCTGCTGTGGCTGGTGCTTATCGTTGCCGCCGCAGTGGGGGCGAACGTCGCGGGCATCAACCTGGTCGGCAGCGTTGCAGGCTGGGAACGGTGGCTGGCGGCCTCCGCAGGGTATTTCTTCATCTGGCGGCTGTGCGTGTACGCGGCAACGGCCTATGGATGGTTCTGGATGCGCCGCCGGGTGCTGGCCCGCGAAGACCAAAGCGGGACAGATGGGCAGGCGCGGCGCCGGCTGATCCGTACCGAGGTCGCCGGCGTCGTCGCCATCGTCGCGCTGGAAGCCAGCCTGTTGATGCAGGCCGCTTGAGGGGAGATCGGGGCCATGACGCTCTTCACGACCGACTATCTGGAGTACTACCTCACCCTCGTGTCCTGGATCGTCAACAACGGTATCTGGGCCGTGCTGGTGTCCAGCGGGGTGTTCGCGCTGCCTTTCGTCGCCATCGTCGTGCAGGAGTGGCTGAAGGCCCGCGCGGAAGGCGCTGACGAGGGCAACAAAGGCGTTCTGAGTGCCGCCCGTATCGAGAACCGGGTGTTCGTCGCGATCGTGGTGGTGATGTTCGCGGGCATTCCGTTCATCGACGTGGACCTCAGCACCATCCAGTACGACAGCTCGCGCTCGGCGCAGTGCCAGGTCAGCGTGCCGCAGCCCACGGAAACCGGCTGGTCGCAGTCCTTCAGCACCATCAACAACCAGTCGGCGAAGGTGCCGGTCTGGTGGGCTTTCATGCACGCGCTCTCGCGCGCCGTCACGAGCGCCTCGGTAGCGGCGATCCCGTGCGGTACGGACCTGCGGCAGATGAGGATGGAGATCGACGCGACCCGCATTGACGACCCGGTACTGGCTCAGGAGGTCGCGGACTTCTCGCGGGATTGCTATGGGCCTGCGCGGGCCAAATTGTTCATGCAGCGCCCGGATCTCGATGAGCAGCAGATGCACGACGTAACCTGGATCGGCTCGCGCTTTTTCACGGACACGGGTGGCTACTACGACAGCTACCGCTCCAGCACGGCGCGCGAGGCATGGCCCTATGACGACACCCGCGATGCAGGCCTCGCGCAGGTTGCCAATGGTGGCGGCTACCCGACCTGCAGGCAGTGGTGGTCAGACGGCAGCAACGGCCTGCGCGCGCGGCTGCTGGGGCAAGTGGACCCGACCCTGCTGAATCGCCTGGCGGGCTGGGCCGGGTTCCTCAGCCGGGCCGAGGTGGACGATTCGGTGATCCGCGCCATCGCGTCACCGCGGCAGCAGAAACTGAACCAGGGCAGCGTCTATACGGACTACGGCGGCCAGATCGACAAGACCCTGCCGAACATCGTGACGCGCGCCACGGGCGACGTGGGGATGGCAGTCGGCGCGATTGCCGCGTTTCCTGCCATGGATGTCGTGCGCCAATCCCTGCCCATGATCCTCGCCTTACTGAAGATGGCGCTGGTCATCTGCATCCCGCTCGTGCTGGTTGTGGGCACCTACGACCTGAAGACGGTCGTCACCGTCAGCGTCGTGCAGTTCGCGCTGTTCTTCACGGACTTCTGGTTCCAGCTCGCACGCTGGATCGATTCAACGATTCTGGACGCGCTTTATGGCTGGGGCTTTGGCTGGAACCGGCCGCACACCAACTTTGACCCGCTGGTAGGGTTGAACAACGCCTTCGGCGACATGCTCCTGATGTTCGTCATGGGCACGATGTTCCTGGTTCTGCCGGGATTCTGGCTGGCGAGCCTTACCTGGGTTGGGATTCGGGCCGGGCACGTCATCCAGGGACTTTCCGATGGCAGCAAGAGCGCCGGCCAAGCTGGCGGCAAGGGTGCCGGGGCGCTCACCGGAGGAAAACTGAAATAGCGCGAGGCCGGTCAGTCGTCGGTGTACAACTCGTGCGACGTGTCGTTGTACAGGTTGGGATCGTAGCCCGGCGTCTTGCGCAGCTCGGTGAGGTCGGTGAAAGGCCACTCGTCCTCATCCGAAGTATTTGCAGCAGCAGCCCATCCCGCCGCCGCAACGCCCAGCATCACGAGTGCAAACCAAAACGCAACGTAGAGCAGCACCCCCAGTACAGCCAGCTTGGCTACCCACACGAGCGCGGTAGCGCCAGCTCGCGGCATGCCCTTGGACACCAACCAGTTCGACGCCCGCCGTTCGCGTCGCGCATAGGCACGCCATCCGCGGCCAAAGGCGCGGCCGAGGCGTTCTGCGGTGCTGGTGCGGGTCGTCGTGTTCATGGTCGTCTCCTGCTGTTGAGGAATGCCTATTCCAGTTTGCTCCACTTCATTCGGTTTGCGGCTTCAATGTGTTTTCTTGCTGCTTCAGGACGCTTCGTCATCCGGCCCCACCGGGCCGGGGTCGGGTTCAACGCCGATGCGGTAGGTAACAACGAAACGCGGCCAGTCCACATGGTCCACCAGGTCGATGTCCTCGATGACGCCAACCTTCGCTCCCGCACGCTCGAACAGGGCGATGCTCTTGGCGGGATAGTTGTTGCGCGACGGATAGAGCACCCCGTCGAACAGCGCCTGGCCATCATCTCCGAGCATCGCATGCACCTGGGCGGACACCCGCTGCGTGTGCGTGTAGTCGCGGCTGGCCAACTGCTCCAGGTTCAGGCCGAAGTAGCCCGCCATGACGCCCTGCGCCGTGAGATCGGCCAGAAACACGTCGTCCATCACGCCTACTGCGCGCACCATCCGGGCTTGGACTTCTTTCAGCGCGATCGAGCGTTGCGTGTCCGCAAGCCACTGGTGCTTGTGAAACACCGACTCCATCAGCGCCGTGGGCAGGTCGCGCCCCAGGTAGAGCACGCCGTAGGCCCCCGCTGGGTCATCGTAGCGATTCGTGCTGCTGCGGCCATAGTACAGCGGGCTGCCCCGATAGACGACGCGGCTCACATGCTGGAGCAGTTCACCGGCATCGATCAGGAACGAAGGCAGCTCGTGGCTCATGGCGGTCTCGCTTCAATGCACCTGGACGCCCAGCACGTTGAACACGGCCTCGGCCACGTCATCGATCGTGCCATGCGTCACCGCATCCACGGGCGAGCGACCACCCAGGCCTTCGAGGGGTTCGGACAGCGCGCGGTAGATCGTCCAGTGGTCGATGCCCTCGACCTCCTGGAGCACGGTTTGGGTCAACTGCTGCTTCACCGGGTCGAGCTGCCAGTCGGGCAGCTTCTGGCCGCGCGGCCCCACGTTCAGCGCCAGCAGCCGACGGGCGAGGATGTCCTTGTAGATTTGCTGGCGCGACTTGTCCGCCAGCTTGGCGAACTCGGCAGGCGGCAGGTTGTCCGGCTGGTTGAAGGCTTCCAGCAGCAAGGCGCGGCCTCGCTGGACATCGGTTTCAGCCGGTGTCCAGCGCGTGTCGGAGCGCAACGCGGCCGCCTTGCGCTGCAAGGCCTGCGCCACCGTTTCACCTTCCAGGTTGGCGGGCAGCGTCACCGCCTCCACGCGCTCGTGGATGAACGCCTGCAACTCAGCCGCGAACGCCGGTGCATCCCGGATTTCGACGGTATCGGCGAAGCGTCGCACATCCTCCACCGTGACTCGCGGCAGCCGGTCGGCAATGAATTCGATCGCAGTGGGCATGGTCAGCTCCCAGGTAGGTTTGAGACAGGATTCACTCTAGTCTCCTTTGTCGCATTTGTCAACTTAGTCGCCCGGGTGGGAGCCTACCTGGCGGTGTAGCGCCCCGGCAGCATAGGCCGGGGCCCAGCGCCAGGTCGCCGTCTAATCCATTCGTGCGGGTTCCGCATTGACGCTGGAGCCGCAGCCCAGGCCCCGCTATACCGAAACGGTTAAAGGCCAAAGGGTCGAAACGGCAAGGGAATGGGGTGCAAGGGGAAAGGCCCTACCTTGAAAAGGCCAAAAGGCCTCCCGCCCGGCCCGCCATCAGGACACCGACATGCTCTCCCTGTTCCAGCGAAAACGGCCCCCGGTCGCTGCCGCGCCGTCGCCAGCACCCGCCACCGACCTCCCGAAAGGGTTGATGCGGCCGGAGTCGGCCGCATCGTTGCTCGCCACCCCGCGCCGGCAGAAGCTGCTGGAACACATCTGGCAGCGCACCTCGCTTTCGCGCAAGCAGTTCGCCTCCCTGTACCGCGCGCCGCTGGAGCGCTACGCCGAGCTGGTCCAGGCCTTCCCGGCTTCCGAAGCGCATCACCATGCCTACCCGGGCGGCATGCTCGACCATGGCCTCGAAATCGTCGCCTACAGCCTAAAGCTGCGGCAGTCCCATCTGCTGCCCATCGGGGCCAGCCCCGAAGACCAGGCGGCGCAGGCCGAAGCCTGGACTGCGGCCGTCGCCTATGCCGCACTGCTCCATGACATCGGCAAGGTGGCCGTCGATCTGCACGTCGAGCTGGCCGACGGCAGCACCTGGCACCCATGGCACGGCCCGCTGCGCCAACCGTACCGCTTCCGCTACCGCGACGACCGCGAGTACCGGCTTCATAGCGCCGCGACAGGCTTGCTGTACCAGCAATTGCTCAATCGCGATCTGCTGGACTGGCTCAGTGGCTATCCATCCTTGTGGGCGCCGCTGCTCTACGTCTTGGCTGGGCAGTACGAGCACGCCGGGGTTCTGGGCGAGCTTGTCGTGCAGGCCGACCGCGCCTCCGTCGCCCAGGAGCTGGGCGGCGATCCCGCGCGCGCCATGGCCGCGCCCAAGCACTCGCTCCAACGCAAGCTGGTCAACGGGCTGCGCTACCTGCTCAAGGAAGAGCTGAAACTGAACCAGCCGGAGGCCTCCGATGGCTGGCTCACCGAGGACGCGCTGTGGCTGGTGAGCAAGACCGTCTCGGACAAGCTGCGCGCGCACCTGCTGTCCCAGGGGGTCGATGGCATCCCCGCGAACAACACGGCCGTGTTCAACGTGCTACAGGATCATGCCATGTTGCAGCCCACCGCCTCCGGCAAGGCCATCTGGCGCGCAACTATTACCAGTGAGAGTGGCTGGTCCCATGCCTTCACGCTCCTGCGCCTGGCCCCGGCGCTGATCTGGGAGCCCTCGGAGCGACCCAGCCCATTTGCGGGAACCGTGACCGTGGACAACGCCGGCGAGGCCGAGGACGGGCCGCGCCCGTCCGCACCCGACGCTGCATTGCTACCTGGAGCAGCGGTGGCAACGGAGAAGGAGCCCGCAGCAAGCAGCCGTCCAGATCAGTCGGGCGGAAGTCACGCCATACCTCCCAGCACGCAGCGCAATCCGGCCGACCCACTGGAAAGCATGCTGGCGATGTTCGAGACAACGCCTGAGCCGGAGCAGTCCGTCGAAGCCCCGCCAGAGGGTGCCGACGATGCAGCGGTGCCGCTCGACCCTCCCGCATCGGCCCCAGGTCCTTCGGCGCCGACCGCCGCGCCTGCGCCGCACGATTTCGCCTCATTTACCGGGCGGCCATCGGGCGAGCATTTCATGGCCTGGCTGAAACAGGCCGTCCAGACCCGCAAGCTCATCATCAATGACGCCAAGGCCCTGGTACATACCGTGTCCGACACGGTTTACCTGATCAGCCCTGGTGTTTTCCAGCGCTACGCACAAGAGCATCCAACCATTGGGCCGCTTGCGAAGGACGCGGCCCTGCAGGACTGGCAGTGGGTGCAGAAGCGCTTTGAAAAACTCGGACTCCACAGGAAACAGCCATCGGGTCTGAACATCAGGACGTGCGAGGTCATGGGACCGCGCAAAACGCGCCAGGTGCATGGCTATTTGCTCGAAGACCCATCGCACATATTCGATGCCGTTCCACCGAACAATCCTTATCTGTCGCTCAAATAGCCGACTAAGAGGGGAAGTGCCACACGTTCTGTTTGAACGGGTGGCAAGCTTCAGTCGATCCGAAGAGGCTCGAACGACTTGACGAGTTGGTCCACCGCCTTGACCTGCCGCAGCAGCGGTTCGAGCGTGTCCAGTGGCAGAGCGCTGGGTCCGTCACAACGTGCATGCGCCGGGTCGGCGTGTGCTTCGAGGAACAAACCGCCAATGCCGACCGCCATGCCGGCCCGCGCGAGTTCGGGCAACTGTTGGCGACGCCCACCCGAAGCCAACGCATCCGCTTCTCGCCGCTGCAGGCTATGGGTTACGTCGAACACCAGTGGCAGGCCACTGCTGGCAACGCTCATTTCGCGGAAGCCCAACATGTCCACGACGAGATTGTCGTAGCCGAACTGCGTGCCACGCTCGCACAGCAGGACGCGCGGGTTGCCAGCCTCGTGCAGTTTGTGGACGACATGCCTGATCTGGCCCGGGCTGAGGAACTGCGGCTTCTTGACATTCACTACCCGACCGGTGCGGGCAATGGCGGCCACCAGATCGGTCTGCCGGGCCAGGAAGGCCGGAACTTGCAGTACGTCGGCAACGGCAGCGACCTGCATGGCCTGCTCAACCTCATGCACGTCGGTCAAGACTGGGCATCCGAACCGCGACTTGACCGCATCGAGGACCCGCAGCCCTTCCTCCAGGCCGACACCTCGGAAAGAATGGATCGACGAGCGATTGGCCTTGTCGAACGACGCCTTGAAAACGAAGGGTATCCCCAGCTTGCGCGTCACCTCCGCGAAGTGCTCAGCCGCAGCCAGGGTCGTATCGAGATCCTCGATGACGTTGATGCCGCCGAACAGCACGAACGGCAGGTCGTTGGCGACTGTGATGCCCTCGGAAATGGCGACGTGCAGGGAGGTGGCTGATGATGTCGATCGCATAAAAATTCCTCTCGTGATGTCAACGACCGCAGGCGAAAGCGCCGAGCGTCGTCGGCGAAGAATGCCTCACGGTCTTGAGCTTTGCGTGCAGACGCGTCCACAACAGCGCTTACAGGGTCCGACCGGGGTCCGCACCGGCGACTCCGCCCGTGACCACGGTCTTCCTTCAGCGGCTCACTGAAGACCGAGCGCCTTCATCAGCCTCGGCTTCTGGCTCGCGAAGGTGCCATAGAAGACCTCGTCGCCGACGATCGTGATCGGGGCCACGCGCACGCCGGTTCGTGACTTGGCCTCCGCGGAAATCTTCGGGTCGGTCAGGTCGCGCTCTTCAAACGCGATGCCCTGCTGGGACAACCACTCCTTTAGTGCCCGGCAGTCCGGGCAAGTTGGAGTGCTATAGATGAGGATGCGCGGGGTGTTGGCTTGGTTCATGGTCGTGCCTTCACTTGCCCCGAGCGACAAGCCAACTCTTCATCATGGCGATCTCGCCTTCCTGCGCGGAGATGACCTCCTGAGCCAACTTGCGGACCTCCGGGTTCTTGCCGTACTGCAGCGCCACCTTGGCCATGTCGATCGCACCCTGGTGGTGCGGGATCATGCCGCGCATGAAGTCCACATCGGCGTCGCCGCTGAAGTCGATCATCATGTCCGCATGCATGCGGTCGTTGCCGGCACGGTAGGCGGCCGTCGAGGCATCGCCCGAGCTGCCGGCCGCCGCCTGCTGGCCGTTGTCGCCCAGCCACTTGTTCATCATGGCGATCTCGCCTTCCTGCACGGTGATGACCTCCTGGGCCAGCTTGTGAACCTCCGGGTCCTTGCCGTACTGCAGCGCCACCTTGGCCATGTCGATCGCGCCCTGGTGGTGCGGGATCATGCCACGCATGAAATCGACGTCGGCGTTGCCAGTGAACTGCGCTCCCATCCCGGCGTGCATCTGGTCGTTCACGGCGCGATACGCGGTCGTGGAAGGACTGTCATTGGCCGAGGCGCTGGAGGGCATCGCGTGCCCTTGGTGACCTCCGCCCGCACTGGCCTGCATCGCTTCACCCGACGGGACGACCACCTTCTTCTGGACGGCCATCAGGCCGGCGGCGACCACGACGGCGCCCGCAATGAACAAGAGGCTGAACTTGTTGACCTTCATGAAAAAACTCCTTGAATGAGGTTGATGGGTTCACTGTAGGGCCTCCCATTGTTGGAAGGTCAAGCCCTTATTTCGCCCGTCACTTGGCGCTGCACGGCGGTGTGCCCATGCCCATTTCAGTTGCAAGTAATTCTCAACAAAGGTAGGATGTTAGGACGTTAATAGCGAGAGTCCAGGATCATGTCCCAGCAACCGAAAGTTCACGACACCAGCGATTTCCCCATCGTCCGCTTCGACGGCGCAAGCATCTACAACGGATACAGCAGCGCCTGGTGCGCGGAAATGGATGAACTCGTCGCCTGCGGAAAGCCCTTCGTGCTTATCTACGTCGCGGGAGGGCCAGAAGAGACTCTCGACGATCGCGCTCAGCGCGGCGTCTGGCTGAAGACTCACAAGGAGACGCTTGGCGGCACATTGCTCGCGCTCATCCACGTCGAACCGGATTCGGATAAGCGAGCCCAGTTGGAGGCCATGCTGCCAAAGCTCGTCCAGGCTTTCGGTACACCGCAGTCCACCCGGGCCACCCACGCCGATGCCGAGGCGCTGGCCCGGTATGTCCTGGCGGGTGGTCGCGTCGAAGATTCGATATGAACAGCACCGTCCGGTCGCTGTAGCGCACCAAGGGCCTATCCATGAGGACCGGCTACCGCGTGCTCTCCGGGAAACAACCCGCGTTCCGATCAACGGGGCCGGCGACCGGCTGCTCGATGGAAAGCGGCATTGCCAGCGCGGGAGTCGCGCTCGGATCAACCCGATTTCTCAAGTGCCGCAATCAGCGGAGCGACCACGTTCCGCACAGCCGCCGCAGCTGCTTCTCCATCCTGGCGCTCGATAGCATCCACGATCGCCTCATGGGTCGCGAGACCCGGCTCGGGCAGTTCCTTGTCCTTCAGCGCAGTCAGCGTGTTCATGCGGACCGAGTTCGCGAAGTAGCGGTACAGCTCAGCCAGCGCGCCGTTGCCGCACATCCCGGCGATCGCGCAGTGGAAAGCCGTATCGGCCTCGGCAAAGGCCGCGCTCGATGCGTGTTGCTCCTGCTCGCCGCGGGCCTTCAACAGTCGGCGCAGCAGCCCAACGTCCGCCTTGGACCGATGCACCGCGGCCAACCTGGCCGCCTCGGTTTCCAGCATGCAGCGCAACGCGAAGTGCTCTCGCAAGCCGGAACGCCCGACACGGCGCATGACCTCGGCCGGATCGATATTGGTTCGCACGTAGGTGCCATCACCCTGGCGGACTTCCAGGACCTGGCCGTGCGAGAGCACGCGAATGGCTTCCCGCACCGTGTTGCGGCCAACCTCCAGCATCTCGGCCAGTTCCTGCTCCCTGGGGATGCGCTCGCCGACCTTCCAGGCGCCTCCCTCGATCTGGCCGCGGATCAGCTCAATCGTCGAATCGACGAGCGAACGCCGCGGCGCCTGTGGGAGTGTGAAGCGGTTATTCATCGCGGTTCTCAAATGACGTAGAGACGGGAGCCCATCGGACCTCGATTGTAGCAACTCAGGCCTTATACATAGGATGATTCTATGTATTTGACAAAAGAGCAATTGCCGACGGCCTGTGCTTCGTTGCGCGCGACATGCGATTTTCCACCACGCCCGTGCGAGCGGGATTTTTTTCAACACCTTTTGGAGTATTTCGACCATGAACAACATGCAGCACGCCCTGTCATTCAGGCCCCTTCGTTCTTCAGACGGCTTGCGCTGCCGTCCGGTGCAGGCTTTGGGAGCGATATTCCTCGGGCTGGCTTCACTCGCCTATAGCGTCACGTCGCAGGCGGCAGATGAGCCAGAGAACGTGAAGGTGGTCCGGCAATACCTTGACGCCTGGAATGGCGGGCGAACCGACGCGATGGAAAAAGTGCTCGATTCCAACGTCGTCTATTTCAATACCAGCAATGAAGCGTCCCGCACTGGGCCTCAAGCCATTACCGAAGTCTCGCAGTTTCTGATGAAAATCCTGCCCGACCGAAAAATGAAAATCCGTTCGCAGCCGGTTGCCTCCGGCGATGGTGTGGCGATCGAGTGGGAATTCACCGCCACCAAGAACAGCAATGGCGGGACGTCGCCCTCCAGTTCGACCATCAGTTATTTCGGCGCGAGCTTCTTCCGTGTTTCGAACGGAAAGATTGTCTATGCCAGCGACTACTACAACCACAACACCATGCAGAAGCAGCTTCAGCAGTAACGTAAATCCGCAAACAGGAAATCACCGACATGTCCCGCTTCATCATGCACAAGCCCTCGGCGCCGCCAGCGCAGCGGTGAGGCAAGCGCTTTTCCTCAATCCAAGGTAATTGCGCTGGTGACTTGATGAATATCTGACACGCCGGTTATCGAGCCTTGTCTCGATGAAATAGAAATCCCGAATGAAACTACCAACCACGAAGCAGGAACTCCTTGACAAGGTTCGCGCCAGCCACCGAAAGCTCGGGGTAGAAGCTGCCACCATTCCCGCCAGCCACTACCGGCACACGGCCATGATCTGGCAGGAGCCGCGCCTGCATACCAACGCTGCGATGGTCCTGGTGGACGTCATCGTCTGGAACACGATGATCCTGCAGTTCGCGCATGATCGGACGCCTGGACCTTCGGCGTCCTTTTACTCGCCGAGTGCGATGGCGCAGCGGGCCGAGCGTCTTTCTGCCGGCTTCCAGCGCCGTTTCGCGGGCAGAGACCTTCGCGAGCTGGAAGCCATGCTCACGGAGGGACAGGACCGGGTGCTCGACTGCGTGGCGCACCATTCGAACGCCTCGCTTTTCGATCCCGCGTTGAGCCCGATGAAGACCCTCGGGCGCAAGATCCAGTTCTTCACCTCCACCGCCTACGACGACGCGCTGTCGAGGCTGCGCCAGTGGAAGCAGGTGCTGTAGCGGCCGAGGCGACCCACTGCGCGGAGCGCCTCTTGCACCGCTCCGATCAGACCGGAGCTGGCAGCGCCGGCTTTCGCGCGGCCTGCCACAGCAGCGGCACCAGGATCAGCGCCAGGGCCGGGAAGATCATCCAGTTGACCGCCTGCCAGCCCGAGCTGTGCAGGATCGATCCCGCGAGGAACGACACGGCCGCCGTGGCGGCGAAGACGAAGAAATCGTTCATGCCCTGCGCCTTGCTGCGCTCGGCCGGGGTGTGGCAATCGGTGACCATCGCCGTCGCGCCGATGAAACTCAAATTCCAGCCGATGCCCAACAGCGCCAGCGAGCCCCAGAAGTGGGACAGGCCGAGCCCGCCCAGGGCCACCACCCCGGAGGCGGCGAGCAGCACCATGCCGACGGCGGTCACGCGCTCCTTGCCGTAGCGCACCATCAGTCGTCCTGTGAAAAAGCTCGGCCCGAACATCGCCAGCAGGTGCCACTGTATTCCTAGGGCGGCGTTGT
>NZ_JBGTYN010000030.1:0-50766 GCF_041730275.1 Comamonas sp. SY3
GCTACAGTACCACCACGACCTACGACAGCAACTACCAGCCGCTGCAAATCACCCACCCCGATGGCAGCGTGGAGAAATACACGTATGAGCCCGTGTTTGGACGGCAGAGCAGCTACACCAACCAGCTGGGGGTTGTGAGTACCTGGCGCTATGACAGCAAAGGCAATGTCATCGAGTGGGTGGAAGCAAAAGGCCTGCCCGAGCAGCGCACCACCCTCTACACCTATGACCCATACAGCCAGCTCACCAGCAGCACCAAGGGCGCGGGCGATGCGACCCAGGCGGATGCGATTACCCAGAGCTGGCAGTACGACAGTGCGGGCAATGTCACCGCACAAACGGATGGCGAGGGGCATACCAGAAAGACGGCGTATGACCTGCGGGGAGCCTCAACCAGCCAGACAGATGCATTGAACCGCAAAACCAATTTGGAAGTTGATGCTGCTGGCAATGTGACCAAGGCCACCAATCCATTGGGCCACGCCACCCAAATCCGCTATGACGCGAGAGGCAGGCGCACCCATGTCATCAGTCCCATGGGAAACACTCAGGTGACCCTGTATGACGAAAGAGACCAAGTCAGAGAAGTCCTTGAGCCAGGCGAAGCCGAGGGAGCAGGTCGTAGGACCGTGTATGACGGCAACGGCTGGGCGATTCAGTCCATAAGTCCAAGCGGGCTGGTCACAGAAACTACCTATGACGAGAGGGGCCGCATCCAGGCTACCAAGGACCCTGCAGGCAATATCACTAGCTACGAATATGGAGCAGATGATACCGAGCAGGCAGGCCTGCTGTTAGCAACCCAGTACCCCACCTATAAAGAGACCTACCAGTATGACCAGCAAGGCAGGCAAACGGCGACCACCCAGCACCTAGGTGGCGGAGAAATGCTCACACAAAGCGAAACTTATGATGTGCTCGGCCAGTCTGTTGCCACCACCGATCCAGTGGGAAGAACCAGCATCATTAAGTACGACGCGCTAGGCAGAAATGTTCAGAGCAAAGACCCGGCGGGACATGTCACCGAACAGAGCTGGGATGCCTTTGATCTTCTTGTAAGCCTCACTGATGGGAATGACAACACTCATAAGTTCGAGTACGACAAGTCTGGGCTACAGATCAAGGAAACGCGTCCTATGGGCGGAGCCATTGCCTACACCTACGATGCTTCTCAACAACTGGTCTTGCGCACCGATGCGGGGGGAAACACCCGCCGCTACAGCTACGATGCAGCCGGCCGCATGACGCAAGCGCAACACCAGCTTGGAGGCACCACGCTCGATGAAAAAACCAGCTACCACTACGACAATGACGGGAGGCTTACTGCCTATGAACAGCAGGATGGTAACGGCCAACTTATCAGCAGCGCCAGTTACAGCCACGATGCGCAAGGGCGCACAGCACAAAGCCAAACAACGTATGGCAAGGTAGAAGGATCAGGGAGCTTGAGCTTCACCACCGGCCAAAGCTTTAACAGCGACGGCCAACTGGCAAGCCACACCTACCCCGACGGGAGCACGCAAACCTATGGCTACACCCAGGGGCAGCTCGCTCAAATCACGCTACCGAACAGCAGCGAGATTCGCTACCAAAACTACCAGTGGAACGTTCCTACCAGCATCCGAACCCCAGGCGCTGCCAAATCCTTGGAACTGGATGCCCTGCAACGCCCCACCCGCATCCAGGTCAAGAACGGCAGCAACCAGGTTCTGGCCAGCAAAGCCTACCAATACGACAAGGCTGGCAATATCACCCAGATCGACAGCGACCTGGGCACCACCCAATATGGCTATGACAACTTGGACCGCCTCACCCAGGCTGTCCCCGACCAAAGCCTGCAGGCCCTGGGCCTGCCCAGCGAACACTATGGCTACGACGCCATTGGCAACCGCACCAGCAGCGCGCACCAGCCGGGCGCCTGGAGCTATAACGCCGACAACCAAATGGTCCGCTACCCTAGCAAAACACCCTTTAGCCCAAGCCCTGCGGTAGACACCCAGGTAAGCTACACCCCGCAGGGACATACCCAGCAGGAAACGAGTGGGCAGGACAACAAGACCTACCGCTACAACGCCGCCGAGCGACTGATCACCTACGAGAGCAGTGACGGCACGCAAGCGCAGTACCGCTATGACCCGTTCGGCCGCAGAATCAGCAAGAGTGTGACCAGAGATGCGGAAACGCAAGTAACCTACTTCGTAAATAGCGAAAAGGCGTTATTAGAAGAGCTGGATAAGGATGGTAAGCGGAAGATTTTTTATGGGTTTAACCCCCATTCAAGTCATCAAAGTCTATGGAGTACCGATCCGATTTGGCAGGCTAATATCACGGATAATAATTTGACTGGTGCACGTAGCGACTATCAATACATACACACGGATCATCTTGGTGCACCTATCTTAGCCACGATTGGAGATAGTTCAGTAAGCTGGATGTCCATTGCAGAGTCGTTTGGTGCCAGAAGTGAAATTGTGTCTAATATTGCGAATGTGAATCTTGGATTCCCTGGGCAGTACTTTGACTTAGAGACTGGTACATATTACAACTTTCACCGTGATTATAATCCTGCAGCAGGAAGGTATAGTCAGCGTGATCCCATTGGCTTGCTGGGTGGCTTGAATACTTTTAATTATGCTGATGCCAATCCAATATCTAAATTTGATGCGGATGCCAAAAATCCATGGGTATTATTGTGGATATATTTGAGGCTTGTGGCTAGATGCGAGATTATCTACAATGGTTACAAAGCTCTCGAACCAAATTGTAGGCGCTGCAGCGGTGAATGCAATCCCACTGATGCATCAGCGAACTGCGCTTGTTGGTCTGGAGTGGCACAGGGTCGAAAAAGTTATCTTAGATCAAAGTGTGACTATATTCTTCCTGGATCTATTCGATATGGTTCTAGAAAAAAGGAAATGGGTCACAAAATTGAGTTGGTCAAGGCAATTCAGGCTCGCAATAAATGTTGCGGGAAAGCAATGTCAGATTTTATTAATTAGTTATGAAAGAAATTCCCACGTTGCTTGACATTAGTCCTACAAATCTTTTGGATTTGGATGAGAGAGATGCATATCGACATTTTTTTGGAAAATCGTTGTTAGAGGCTCAAGAGCTTTTTGATCAATCTGATTTTTATGTCAATGATTTAGGATGGATGGGTGAGAGTGCTTTTGAATTTTATATTGAAGCATATATTAAACATTTGGATGGGTGTGATGCAGGTGATCTCGATATTGCAGTGCCCATGTCTTTAGTGATAATGCGGTATTCGATGTTTGGGCAAGGTTTAAGTTTGATTGAATTGATAGAAAAAATCTCTGGCTTTCGTAATTCATCCATTCAGGGTGATAAAAGTCTTGAGAAAAAATATGATGACATAGTAAGGCAGCTGCTGATGGGGTCTGAGTGATTTGAGATTTTCTGGGCAAATGAATTTATTAATATATTCATGCCTTGCGGGTATAGTATTAAATTGTGAAAATGACACATTTTATTAAGGCAAGATAACATTATATAATAATGTCTTCAGTCTTTTTAAAGCGTCTCTTGTGAAGGTTTGAATATATTCCGTGTATTAAGTGTGCAAGATGTGTTTTGTGAGATTAAATTTAACCCAAAATATATTATCATTCTATTTTTATGAGGGGTAAAAGCGAAAGGCTTCTGCGCGAAAGGCTCGCTTAATGATTGGTATTGGGATTTGCTATTTTCAAAGTATGGGGTGTAAAAATTAATGTCTTGAGAGGCTGGATGGTATTGATTGAGAGTTGCGATTTTTTAAAAATTTTCACGCATTAGATGTATTGCGTGCGTGTTAATTTTTGCCAATTATTTAATACTCCAGGGATTTTGAATTGTGAGTTGATAGTTAGATGAATTGATTTCGATGGTGAGGGTTGAGTTAATTATTATTTTAGGATTTTGCTTTCAAAATAATTTAAAAGATGAATATGAAGGTGTAATGGGTGTAGGAGCTCTCGCACATGCCCGCGCATCCGCAGACAAGCCCAGCACCAATAATTTGTCTAACGGAAAGGCTGGCACTACCGGAAGGAAGCTCAGCAACCACAAGCTTGTGAGGCCCGTTTAGTGCGATGAATGGGCCAGATGAGACTGGACACCCAAACGCTGCGCTCAGTCAGCGGCCGCTAATGTGTCCTGGCGATTTCCTTTTCGCCCTAGTACGTGATGCACTGCCTCCCAGCTCCAGCCGAAACCTGTAGAGATCCAACACTGAGGGCAGTGAGCCCGCGTTCGAACCACCGCAGGGCGTTCCAAAGATCACCGCCCGAACAAGACCATCCTCGACTTCATCGGCTACCCCACCCATGTTTTCTGACGGAAGGCATCCCCGCCTGAACGCCTGAGCCCCCCAACACAGACTTCTCATATCCATATTTGAAATTCTTCGTGGTGCAAAGCCAGCCCGAAAGCTCCAATGGAGGCTTCGTTGCTGCTGCCGCCATGTGATGGCGCAGTCTTTACCTCCAGAAAGACGTCCCATGTTTCAGAGTTTCAAGCGTGTGCTGATCTCCGCTGCCATTGCTGTGGCCGTGCTGCCGGCTGTGGCGGCAGACAAGCTCAAGATCGCTGTCGTGCCCGGTGCCTATGCCGATTCCATCAATGCGGCGGCCAAGGATGCCAAGGCCCAGGGGATCGATGTGGAGGTGATCGAGTTCACCGACTGGACCACGCCGAATGTCGCGGTCAACAACGGCGATATCGATATCAACTACTTCCAGCACCAGCCGTTTCTGGACAACGCCGTGAAGAAGAATGGCTATGCGCTGGCCAGCGCCGGCACCGGCATTCTGGCGAATGTGGGCCTCTATTCGCTCAAGCACAAGAACGTGGCCGATGTGCCCAACAACGGCAAGGTGGGCATTGCCAGTGACCCGGTCAACCAGGGCCGGGGCCTGTTGCTGCTGCAGAAGGTGGGGCTGATCACGCTCAAGCCGGGTGTCGGTTATCTGGGCTCCATCAACGACATTGCCAGCAACCCCAAATCGCTGCGCTTTGTCGAGGTCGAAGGGCCGCAGCTGGTGCGCATCACCGGCGATGTGGATATCGCCCAGGGCTACCCGCACTTCATCGTGGCGGCCAAGGCCTTTGATCCATCGAGCGGCCTGGCGTACTCGGGCATCGAGGACCAACAGTTCGCCATTCAGTTCGTGGTCAAGAAGGACCGGGTCAACGACCCGGTGGTGCAGAAGTTCATCCGCATCTACCAGAACTCCGAGACCGTGCGCACGGTCAGCAAAAAGTCTTTCAGCAATGACGACCGGCTCTACACGCTGGCCTGGCTGAAGAAGTAAGCCGCGTACCAAGACCTTTCATCAAGCAAGCGAGAAAAACATGACGAACAAGATCAACAGACGCGTGGTGGCTGCAATTGCAGCAGCGGCCATGCTGGGAGGGTGGCAACTGGCGCAGGCAGCGGACAAGATCCGCATCGCCTCCACGCCGGGGGCCACGGCCGATGCCATCAAGGCAGTGGTTGCCGACGCCAAGAGCCAGGGGCTGGATGTGGAGCTGGTCGAGTTCACCGACTGGACGGTGCCCAACGAGGCCGTCAACAACGGCGATGTGGACCTGAACTTCTTCCAGCACCAGGCCTTTTTGAACAACGTCATCAAGGAGCGCGGTTATCAGCTCAAGTTTGTCGGCCTGGGCCTGCTGCAGAACATCGGCATCTATTCCGAGCGCTACCAGTCGCTGGCCGATGTGCCGGCCAAGGCCAAGGTCGCGATTGCCAATGACCCGGTCAACCAGGGCCGGGGCCTGGCGCTGCTGCAAAAGGCCGGCCTGATCCGTCTGCGCACCGGTGATGCGCCTGGCGCCACGGTGGCCGATGTCACCGACAACCCCAAGCAGCTGCGCTTCTACGAAGTCGAGGGCCCGCAACTGATCCGTTCGCTGCCCGATGTGGACCTGGCCGTGCTCTGGCCGAGCTACTTTGTCAGCGCCGGCAAGAAGGAACAGGCCAGCAAGGCCCTGGCCTATTCGGGCATTGCCGACCGCTTCTATGCGATGGGCTTTGTCTCGCAGGCCAGCCGCGCCGACGACCCCAAGCTGCGCAAGTTTGTCCAGGTGTTCCAGAACTCTGCGGCAGTCAAGCAGGCCATCAGCCAGCAGTTCAACAACGACCCCAAGCTGTACACCTTGCCCTGGTAAGGGCAGCGACCGCAGGAGAAGCACATGGCCCTTTCAGCCGTATCCAATGTATTGCGCAGGCAGTTCCGCGCCGAGGCTGAGCCTGCGGCAGACGGCCGCAGTGTGCGGGTGAATGCGCCTGTGTCGGCCGCCGCAGGCAGCCAGGGCCAGGCCCCAGCTGCGCCGCTGGGCACCGTGGTGTTCCGCGATCTGGGCAAGGTCTACCGCTCATCGGCGGGCGAGGTGCCTGCGCTGCAGAACATCACCCTGGATATTGCCGCCGGCAGCATCTTCGGCATCATCGGGCGCAGCGGCGCGGGCAAGTCCAGCCTGCTGCGCACCATCAACCGGCTGGAAGCGCCCAGCAGCGGCCAGGTGCTGGTCGATGGTGTGGACATCGGCACGCTGGATGAAGCCGGCCTGGTGCAGCTGCGCCGCCGTGTCGGCATGATCTTTCAGCACTTCAACCTGCTGTCGGCCAAAACAGTGTTTGAGAACGTGGCCCTGCCGCTCAAGGTGGCCGGTGTGCCTGCCGCGCAGATCCAGCAGCGGGTGACCGAGCTGCTCGACCTGGTGGGCCTGCAGGACAAGCACAAGACCTACCCCAGCCGCCTCTCCGGCGGGCAAAAGCAGCGTGTGGGCATTGCCCGCGCGCTGGCCACCCGGCCCGAGATCCTGCTCTGCGACGAGGCCACCTCGGCGCTGGACCCGGAAACCACGCAGGCCATCCTGGCCTTGCTGCGCGACATCAACCGCCGCCTGGGCATCACGGTGATCCTGATCACCCATGAGATGAGCGTGATCCGCGAGATTGCCGACCAGGTGCTGGTGCTCGAGAAGGGCGAGATTGCCGAGCTGGGCGAGGTCTGGCAGGTGTTTGGCAACCCGCGCCATGCCGCCACCCAGGCCTTGCTGGCACCGCTGCGCCACGGCGTGCCCGATGACCTGCAGCAGCGCCTGCAGCCGCAAGCCCCCAGCACCGGCCGTTTTGAGCAGGTGCTGCAGCTGGGCTACAGCGGGCATGACGGGCTGGAGCCGGACTTTCCCCGCATTGCCGAGGCACTGGGCGCCAAGGTGCGCCTGCTGCACGGCGGTGTGGACCGCATCCAGGGCCATGCCCAGGGCCAGCTCATCATCGCCATCGATGGTGCTGCCGCCCGCAACGACTGGGCCGCGCTGACGCAAGGCCCCGCCACCATTGCACATGAAATCAGGGTACTGGGCTATGTTGTTTGAACTGAGTATTTCCATCGACCGCTACTGGAAAGCGCTGGCCGACACCTTCATCATGGTGTCCACCTCGGCCGGTATCGCGCTGCTGGCGGGCATTCCGCTGGCCGTGCTGCTGATCGTGACGGCCCCGGGCGGTTTCCTGGAGTCGCCGCGCACCAACCGCATCGTCGGCAGCGTTGTCAACGGTTTCCGGGCCACGCCTTTTATCGTGCTGCTGGTCGCGTTGATTCCGTTCACCCGTCTTGTCACCGGCACGACGATTGGCGTCTGGGCGGCGATTGTGCCGCTGGCCATCAGCGCCACGCCGTTCTTCGCGCGCATTGCGGAGGTCAGCCTGCGTGAGGTCGATCCCGGCCTGATCGAGGCGGCGCAGGCGATTGGCTGCAAGAAGTGGGACATCGTGCGCCATGTCTACCTGCCCGAGGCCTTGCCCGGCATCATCGGCGGCTTCACCATCACCCTGGTGGCGCTGATCAGCTCGTCGGCCATGGCCGGCGCGGTGGGGGCCGGCGGCCTGGGCGACCTGGCGATCCGCTACGGCTACCAGCGCTTTGACACCCAGGTCATGCTGATCGTGATTGCGGTGCTGATTGCGCTGGTCACCATCGTGCAGGCCACCGGCGACCGCGTGGCGCACTGGCTGCGCAGCCGCTGAACGCCCACGCGTTCTGACAACGGCCCACCACGGCGCGGTGCCGTGGTCTGCAGGCCAGGGCGCGTCTCTGGCCTTTCTCTCTTCGAACCCTTCAGAAAGCACCGAATGACTTCAGCGGTTGCCCAGGGCGCAGCGTTGCCCGCCGACTCCCCATCCCGCCTGCCTTTGCCGCCCAGCCAGCCCGCGCTGATCCGCAGCGAGGCCGAGGCCTTGCAAGTGGCCGCTGCGCTGGCCGAGAGCTTTCGCGGCGGCGCGGCCCGGCGCGACAGCGAACGCCTGCTGCCCTGGGACGAGATCGAGCGCTACACCGCCAGCGGCCTGGGCGGCATCACCGTGCCGCGCAGCCATGGCGGCCTGCAGGCCAGCTGGCACACCGTCGTGGAGGTGTTTGCCAGCATCAGCGCGGCCGATGCTTCACTGGGCCAGATTCCGCAGAACCACTTTGCGCTGATGCAGAACCTGCGCGATACCGCCAGCCCCGAGCAGCAAAGCCGCTGGTTTGCCGATGTGCTGAGCGGCCACCGCCTGGGCAATGCCGGGCCGGAGCGCAAGGGCCGTGCTGCCCAGCTGAGCGATGCCACCGCCAGCCTGCGCCAGACAGCCGATGGCCGGCTGCTGGTCAACGGCACGCGTTACTACTCCACCGGCTCGCTGTTCGCCCACTGGGTGCCGTTCCGCGCCGAGGACGAGGCGCAGCGCCCGGTACAGGTCTGGGTGCGGCGCACGGCGCCGGGCCTGCAGATCATCGACAACTGGAACGCCTTTGGCCAGAAGACCACCGCCAGCGGCGGTGTGGTGCTCAAGGACGTCGAGGTCGAGCCACGCGATGTGATTGCGCTGCATGACCTGAAGGACCGGCCGACCCTGTCCGGCCCGGTGTCACAGATTCTGCAGGCCGCCATCGACATGGGCATTGCCCAGGGCGCGTTCGACGAGGCGCGCCAGTTCGTGCGCGACAAGACCCGTGCCTGGGTGCACTCGGGTGTCGAGCATGCCTGGCAGGACCCCTACATCATCCAGGAGTTTGGCCAGCTGCAGGTCGAGCTGGATGCCGCACGCGAGGTGCTGCTCGATGCCGCGCAGCAGCTCGATGCATGGGCTGCGCAACCCGTCACCGACGAGAGCAGCGCCCAGGCATCGGTGGCGGTGGCGCGCGCCAAAATATTGACCACCGAGGCCGCGCTGAACGCCAGCGAACGCCTGCTGGAGCTGGGCGGCACCTCGTCGGCCCGCGCCGGCTACAACCTGGACCGCTATTGGCGCAATGCCCGCGTGCATACCTTGCACGACCCGGTGCGCTGGAAATACCACCTGCTGGGCAACTACCTGCTCAATGGCCGCGCACCGCGCCGCCACCAGTGGAACTGAGCCACCGCACCGCCCAACGACTTTGATGCGCGCGCCGGCAGCCCGCTGCCGCCCCGCCGCCGAGCAAGCACCATGACTACCTCTCCCCCTGTGATCGCCGCTGCCAACCCGGTGGCACCCGCCCCCGCACCGCGCCAGCGCCCGCCCGTGTTTGTCAGTGAGCAGGCCGCACTGCAAAAAGCCCAGCAACTGGCCGATGCCTGGGCTGGCGATGCGGTGCTGCGTGACCGTGAGCGCCGCCTGCCCTGGGCGGAAATCGAGGCCTACAGCGACAGCGGCCTCTGGGCCATCACCGTGCCCCGCGCCTATGGCGGCCTGCAGGCCAGCGCCTGGACCGTTGCGCAGCTGATCGCCACCGTGGCGGCGGCCGATGGCTCCTTGGGCCATATTCCGCAGAACCATTTCTATGCGCTGGAGGTGCTGCGCGTGGGCGGCAGCGAGGCCCAGCAGCGCTTTTTCTACGAGCGGGTGCAGGCCGGCGAGCGCTTTGGCAACGCGCTGTCCGAGATCGGCCACCGCGACTACCGCCGCCGCTCGCGGCTGGAGCGGGGCGCATCGGGCTGGGTGCTCAATGGCCGCAAGTTCTACTGCACCGGTGCCATCTTTGCGCACTGGATTCCGGTACAGACCATGCAGGTCATCGATGCGGCCCAGGACCCCGTCAGCGTGATGGTGTTTGTGCCGCGCAGCGCGCCGGGCGTGACGGTGATCGACGACTGGGACGGCATGGGCCAGCGGGTCACCGGCAGTGGCTCGGTGCTGCTGGAGAACGTCGCCATCGATGAGGCCTGGATCGTGCCTTTCCAATCGAGCTTCGACAGCCCCAGCACCATCGGGCCGTTTGCGCAGATCATCCATGCCGCCATCGACTTGGGCATTGGCGAGGGCTCACTGCGTGCCACCTTGCCCTTTGTGCGCAACCAGTCGCGCGCCTGGGTGGATGCCGGCGTGGCGCAGGCCAGTGATGACCCCTTGACCCTGCAGGCGCTGGGCAATGTGGAGCTGCGCCTGCATGCCGCACGTGCGCTGCTGCGGCGCTCGGGCAGCCTGGTCGATGCCGCGCAGCATGAGCCCACGGCGCATACGGTGGCTGCCGCCTCGGTGGCCGTGGCGCAGGCGCGTGCGCTGGCGCATACGGCCGGCCTGCTGGCGGCCAACAAGCTGCTGGAGCTGGGTGGCACCTCGGCCACCTTTGCCGAGCATGGTTTTGACAGCTACTGGCGCAATGTGCGCACCCATACCCTGCATGACCCGGTGCGCTGGAAATACCATGCCATCGGCAACTATGCGCTGAGCGGCGTGCTGCCCCCACGCCACGGAGCACTGTGATGGCCAGCACCGCCGCCAGCGCGCGGGCGCCCATCATCCTCAATGCCTTCAACATGGCCAGTGTCGGCCATATCAACCATGGGCTGTGGGCGCATCCGCGCGACCAATCGAGCCACTACCACCGCCTGGACTACTGGACCGGCCTGGCCAAGGAGCTGGAGCGCGGCCTGTTCGACAGCCTCTTCATCGCCGACATCATCGGCGTCTATGACACCTACCAGCAGTCGGTCGATGTGACCCTGCGCGAGTCGGTGCAGCTGCCCATCAACGATCCCACCCTGGTGGTGCCCGCAATGGCGGCGGTGACCGAGCACCTGGGCTTTGGTGTCACCGTCAACCTCAGCTACGAGCAGCCCTATCTGCTGGCGCGGCGCTTTTCTACGTTGGACCACCTGACGCAAGGCCGCATTGGCTGGAACATCGTCACCGGCTACCTCGACTCGGCCGCGCGCGCGATGGGCCAGCGGCAACAGCTGGCGCACGATGCGCGCTATGACCGTGCCGATGAGTTCATGGACGTGCTCTACCAGCTCTGGGAAGGCAGCTGGAGCGACAGCGCCGTGCTGCGGGACCGCGCAGGCCGCATCTATGCCGACCCGCATCAGGTGCGGCGCGTGCAGCACAGCGGCCCGCATTTTCAGGTGGATGGTTATCACCTGAGCGAGCCATCGCCGCAGCGCACGCCTGTGCTGCTGCAGGCGGGCAGCTCCGGCCGCGGCCTGCAGTTTGCCGCACGCCATGCCGAATGCGTGTTCATGGCCATCCAGGACAAGGCCGCCACCGGCGCGCTGGTGCGCCAGCTGCGCGCCGAAGCCGTGCGTGCCGGCCGCCAGCCGGGCGACATCAAGGTGCTGGTGGGCATGACCCCCGTGGTGGGCGCCACCGCGCGCCAGGCCCAGGAAAAGTACCAGGAGTACTGCCGCTATGCCAGCCCCGAGGCTGCGCTGGCGCATTTGTCTGCCACGGCCGGTATTGATTTCTCGACCTACCAGCGCGACACGCCGCTGCTGCAGCAGCACCGCAGCAATGGCATCGAAAACTCCATCAAGCGCCTGGCCAATGGCCGCGAGGACTACCGCCTGGGCGATCTGGTCGATGAGCTGGCGCTGGGCGGGCGCTATGCCACCGTGGTGGGTGATGCCCAGCAGATCGCCGACGAGATGCAATCGTGGGTGGAGGAGGCCGGCGTCGATGGCTTCAACCTGGCCCGCACCGTGGTGCCCGAATGCTTTGGCGACTTTATCGACCTGGTCGTCCCCGAGCTGCAGTCGAGGGGCCTGCACAAGAGCGCCTATGCGCCCGGCAGCATGCGCCACAAGCTGTTTGGCCACGGCGACCGCCTGCCGGCCCACCACCATGCGCAGCAGTTTCGCCAGCAGCCTGTAGCCGTCGCCCATGCTGATGATTCCCCCGCTGCTTTCACTCCCAGCGCCCGGGCCTTGGCCTGAGTGCTACCCAGGAGCCTCCCCATGTCTCAAAACCCCTCTTCTCCGCTGCCGGGCCAACGCCGGCGTTTTCTGTCCTCGTCGCTGGCAGCGGGTGCCGCGCTCGCCACCGGCGCCTGGCGCAGCAGCGCCCAGGCAGCGGTACCGGCAACGACCAAGGTGCTGAAAGTGGGGGTCACCTCGGGCCCGCATGAGCAGGTGTTCGAGGCCGTCAAAAAAGTGGCCGAGCGTGACTACGGCCTCAAGATCGACATCGTCTCGTTCAGCGACTATGTGATGCCCAATGCGGCGCTGGATGCGGGTGACCTGGATGCCAACAGCTTTCAGCACGGACCGTTCCTGCAGGCGGCGATCCGTGCGCGCGGCTACAAGCTGGCCGGCTTTGGCCGCACCTGGGTGGGCCCGATTGCGCTGTTCTCCAAGCGCTACAAGCGGCTGGACGATGTGCCCGAGGGCGCGCAGATTGCACTGCCCAACGACCCGGCCAATGGCGGGCGTGTGCTGCTGCTGTTGGAGAAGGGCGGCCTCATCAAGCTCAAGCCCGGCATCGACCCGATCAAGGGCGTGTTTGCGTCCGCCCAGGACATCACCGACAACCCGCGCAAGCTGCGCTTTGTCGAGCTCGAATCGCCGATGCTGGTGCGCGCGATGGACGATGTGGAGCTGGCCGCCATCAATGCCGACTATGCCTACAAGGCGGGGCTCAATCCCACGAAGGACTCGCTGCTGGTCGAGGGCGGTGACAGCCCCTATGTCTGCCTGATCGCCGTGCAGGAGAAAAACCGCAATGCGCCCTGGGTGCCGCAGCTGGTCGCGGCCTACCGCACCGACGAGGTGCGCAGCTACATCCAGCAGGCCTTCAACGGCGTGGTCATCCCCTCGTGGTGATGGTGCGCCTGACCTTCCGCGTTCCCTGAGCTTTTTCACCGACACCGGCCATGACTGACAAGAAATACATGCATGTCAACGCGTTCAACATGAACTGCGTGGGACATATCCACCACGGGCTGTGGACGCATCCGCGCGACCAGTCCACCCAGTACCACACGCTCAAGTACTGGACCGACATCGCCCGGCTGCTGGAGAAAGGCCTGTTCGACGGCATCTTCATCGCCGACGTGGTGGGCTACTACGACGTCTACCAGCGTGGGGTGGACCTGACCTTGCGCGAGGCGATCCAGCTGCCGGTGAACAACCCCTGGCTGCTGGTGTCGGCGATGGCGGCGGTGACCGAGCACCTGGGCTTTGGCCTGACCGCCACCGTCAATGCGCACCAGCCCTACACCTTTGCCCGCGATGTGAGCACCCTGGACCAGCTGAGCAACGGCCGCATCGGTTGGAACATCGTCACCGGCTATGTGGACAGCGGCGCGCGCGGCCTGGGCCAGGACGGCCTGGCCGACCATGACAGCCGCTACGACCGTGCCGATGACTTTCTGGCACTGGCCTACAAGTTCTGGGAAGGCAGCTGGGAGGACGGCGCCGTGATCGCCGACAAGGCGCGCCGCATCCACACCCTGCCGGACAAGGTGCACCCCGTTGTGCATGACGGCCCGTTCTACCGCGCCAATGCCATCCACATGAGCGCCCCATCGCCGCAGCGCACGCCGGTGCTGTTCCAGGCCGGCACCTCGCAGCGCGGGCTGCAGTTTGCCGGCCAGCATGGCGAGGGCATCTTTATCGGCGCGCGCACGCCAGAGGCGGCAAGGGATGCCTCGCGCAAGCTGCGTGCCGCTGCCGTGGCCGCCGGGCGCAGGCCCGATGACATCAAGATCTATGTGGGCGCGGCCGTGGTGGTGGCACCCACCCAGGCCGAGGCCGAGGAGAAATATGCCGACTACCTGGCCTATGCCAGCGCCGAAGGGGGCCTGGCGCATTTTGCCGCCAGCACCGGCGTGGATTTTGCGCAGTACGACCTGGACGAGCCCATCGTCTACGGCCAGGGCAATGCCATTCAGTCCGCGGTGCAGGCTGCCCAGCAGCAGGGCCTGACCACGCGGCGCAAGCTGCTCGAACAGTTCAGCCTGGGCAGCCGCTACAACACCATCGTGGGCGACCCGCAGCAGGTGGCCGATGCGCTGGAGCGCTGGATCGATGTCGGCGAGATCGACGGCTTCAACCTGACCCGCATCGTCGTGCCCGAGACCTGGGAGGACTTTGTCAGCCTGGCCGTGCCCGAGTTGCAAAACCGGGGCCGCTACCGCACGCGCTACGAAGAAGGCAGCCTGCGCCACAAGCTGTTTGGCCGTGGCGATGGCCTACCCGCCAACCACCCCGGCGCGCAGCAGCGCCGATGAACACCGAGATTTTTGAAAGTCACCATGAAGTTGTTCCCCGCTTTGACAGCCCTGCTGCTGTCGCTCGCCACCTTGGGTGCCGCCCAGGCCCAGCCACTGCGCATCGGCGTCACGCCCGGCTCGCTCGCCGATTCGGCCCAGATTGCAGCGCGCGAGGCCAAGGCCCAGGGCCTGGATGTGCAGATCGTCGAGTTTACCGACTGGACCCTGCCCAATACCGCGCTGGTCAACCGCGATCTGGACCTGAACTACTACCAGCACCAGGCATTTCTGGACACCTTCAACCGCGAAAACCGCCAGGACCTGCGCGCCGTGGCCGTAGGCTCGCGGGGCAATATCGGCATTTTCTCCAAGCGCTACAAAAGCCTGGACAGCCTGCCCACGGGCGCCAGCGTGGCGCTGGCCAACGACACCTCCAACCAGGCGCGTGCCATCGCGACCTTGCGCGATGCGGGCCTGGTGACCCTGCGCGCCAATGCGCCGCAGCTGGCCCAGATCGACGACATCGCCAGCAACCCCAAGAAGCTCAAGTTCATCGAGGTGGCCGGGCCCCAGCTGGCGCGGGCGCTCGATGATGCCGACATCACCGTCGTCAGCCTGGGTGGCCTGCTGCAGGCCGGCCAGCTGGAGACCGCGCGCCAGGGTCTGTACTACAGCGTGGGGTCCGACGCGTTCTGGGCCATCCACTTTGTGACCCGGGCCGACAACGTCAAGGACGCACGGGTGCGCAAGTTCATCGACATCTACCAGCAATCCCCGGCGGTGCGCCAGCAGATCCATGCCTCGTATGCCAACGAAAGCCGCTTCTACAGCCTGCCCTGGCTGAAGTGATTCCGCTACCTACAGGAAGAAAGACGATGATGACGTTTGCGCTGAAAAAATACCTGCTGGCGCTGGGCGCCGGCGCCGTGGCGGTAGCCAGTGCCGTGGCTGCCCCGCTGAAGATCGGGGTCACGCCCGGCTCGCTGGCCGACTCGGTCCAGGTCGCCGCCAAGGAGGCCCGCCAGGCCGGGCTCGATGTGCAGGTGATCGAGTTCACCGACTGGACCACGCCCAACACCGCGCTGGATGCAGGCGATATCGATATCAACTACTTCCAGCACCAGGCCTTTTTGGACAACGCGATCCGCGACCGGGGCTACAAGATCGAAAGCGTGGGTGTGGGCCTGCTGCCCAATATCGGCCTCTATTCGAAGAAGCATGCGGCGCTGGCCGATATCCCGGCCGGCTCCTCGGTCGGTGTGGCCAACGACCCGGTCAACCAGGCACGGGGCCTGCTGCTGCTGCAAACGGCCGGGCTCATCAGCTTGCGCCCCGGTGTGGGCGCCAAGGCCAGCGTCAATGACATCGTCAGCAACCCACGCAAGCTCAAGCTGCTGGAGGTGGAGGGCCCGCAACTGGTGCGTGCGCTCGATGATGTGGCACTCGCCCAGGGCTATCCGGCCCACCTGGTCAATGCCGGCCAGCGTGAGCTGGCCAGCCGCGCGCTGCTGTACTCCACCGTCGACGACCTGTACTACGCGATCCGCTTTGTGGCCCGCAGTGACCGCAAGCAGGACCCGCGCATTGCGCAGTTCGTGCAGCTCTACCAGGCATCGCCTGCGGTCGCCAAGCAGATCAGCGCCTCGTTTGCCGATGACGCCAAGCTCTATTCGCTGCCCTGGAAGAACACCGCCAAGGCCGCGCCATGACTGCCGCCACATTGACACGCCAGGCGCCCGAGGCGAGCGATGCGAGCCCACCGAGCCTGGCTGAACTGCAGCAGCGCTTTGCGCCGGTGTTTGCACGCATTGCCGAAGGGGCGGCCGAGCGCGAGCACAGCCGCAGCCTGGCCCATGCACCGCTGCAATGGCTGCGGGACAGTGGCTTTACCGCCTTGCGCCTGCCCAGGGCCTGGGGGGGCGGCGGCGCGTCGCTGGAGCAGCTCGTGGCCTTGCTGGTGGACCTGGCTGAGGCTGACCCCAACCTGACCCAGATCCTGCGGCCGCACTTTTTGTTTGTGGACCGCGTGCTCTACCAAGGCACACCCGAGGCGCAGCGCCACTGGCTGCCCTTGGTGGCCCAGGGCGCCACCTTTGGCAATGCAACCACCGAGGTGGGGGAGGGAGCGGTAGGCAGCCTGCAGACCACCTTGCAACCCGACGCGGCGGCGCCCGGCCATTGGCGGCTCGATGGCCAGAAGTTCTACAGCACCGGCAGTCTCTATGCCGACTGGATCAGCGTACTGGCCCGCGCCGTGGTGCCCGGCCAGCCCGACCAGACGGTGCATGCGCTGGTGGCCGGCGATGCGCCTGGTGTGGAGCGGCTCGATGACTGGCGCGGCTTTGGCCAGCGGTTGACCGGATCGGGCACCACGGTGCTGCGCGATGTGCAAGTGCCCGCGCACGCGGTGCTGCAGTTCCGCGCCGGTGAGCCTTCGCCCATCGTGGCCTTTGCGCAGCTGTTCCACCTGGCGAGCCTGGCGGGCATTGCGCGTGCGCTTAGCCGCGACACCGTGGCCTATGTGCAGGCGCGCCGCCGCGTGTTCAGCCATGGCGCAGCGTCACTGCCCAAGGACGATCCGCTGGTGCAGCAGATTGTGGGCCAGCTGGCCAGTACCGCCTACATGAGCGAGCTGGTGGTGCGCGATGTGGCCCAGGCACTGGGCCCGATCCTGCGCAGTGCCGAGGCCGGCCAGCAGCGCGCTGACAAGGCCCGGCTCGATGCGCTGGAGCTGCGTGCCGCGCAGGCCCAGGTGGCCGTGGTGGATGCGGTGCTGCAGGCGGCCACCCGCATGTTCGATGTGGGCGGATCGAGCGCGCTGGCCGAGGGCCTGCGGCTGGACCGCCACTGGCGCAATGCGCGCACCCTGGCCTCGCACAACCCGGTCATCTACAAGGCCAAGTCGGTGGGCGACATGCTGCTCAACGGGGCCGAGCCGGTTTACTTCTGGCAGGTGGGCCTCGCAGCAAAAAACGCATAAGAACATGAGATTTCATTCCTTGGCGTGGCGCAGCGCACTGGTTGTAATGGTGGCCTTGGGACCCTTTGCCACGGCATGCCTTCTGAGGCGCCATCGCCAGCGCACAGGTGTCCTCGACGCTGGAGACAGCGACCCGGATAGGCCGGGCCCTGGCCTCTTGCGCGCCTGAACGACTGGAATGTACATGAGCCGCATCTTGAAAACCGTCATCGTCAATGGCAGCCTGGGCAAGCCTTCGCGCACCCGCAGCCTGCTCGACAGCCTGCATCTGCAACTGGGCCAGACCCTGGGCCAAACGGCCGAGCCAGTGCGTCTGGATGTACGCCATATCGATCTGGTCGATCTGGTGGCCGACATCGGCCCCGTGCTGTACAAGGATGCGCTGTCCGCCCCCGCCCGTGAGGCGCTGGAAGCGATCGAGACGGCGGACTTCCTGATCGTCGGCTCGCCGGTCTACCGAGGCAGCCTGCCGGGTCTGCTCAAGCACCTGTTTGACCTGGTCGACCAGCATGCGCTGCAGGGCACGCCGGTGCTGCTGGCCGCTACTGGCGGCAGCCCGCGCCATTCGCTGGTGCTGGACCACCAGCTGCGCCCGCTGTTCGGATTTTTCTCGGCACTGACCCTGCCGATCGGCGTCTACGCGACGCCCGAAGACATCCAGGGCGGCGTGGTGGTCAGCGAGGCGCTGCACAAGCACATTGCACTGGCCGTGGAGCTGGCCGTGCCGGTGCTCAGCGCCTTGGCGCACAGCCAGCGCAGCAGCCAGCCCGCCTTGCACGCGCTTGAGCGCCAGGCCGCCTAAGCGCCGTTAACCCAAGCCTTGGTACGTCGTTGCCCGCCTTGTCGTACTGCGGTACTGCCTGCGAGGCCTCGTCTTGACCGCCCACCTTGGGTTTGCCGGGCCATGTTGGCGGCGCTGAGAACCCGTTCCAAGCGCAGCCCCCGGCTTGCCCGCCATTGCCACTTGCATGCGTTGCTGGCGGGCTGGCGCGGCATGCCTTGCGGCGTCTGCTGCACGCCCCCTGCCTTGCAGCCTCCCTGAACCTTTGCCATGGCCTCTACTTCATCCCCCCCGGAGCTGTTCTGGTTCCTGCCCACATCCGGCGACACCCGCTACCTGGGTGCCTCGGATTTTGGCCGCCAGCCCACGCCCGAGTACCTGCGCAGCATTGCCACCACCAGTGAGAACCTGGGCTATGACGGGCTGCTGATTCCCACCGGCAGCTCTTGTCTGGACCCCTGGGTGGTGGCATCCAGCCTGGTGCCCGTCACCCAGCGCATCAAGCTGCTGGTGGCGCTGCGCACCTCGCTGGGCATGCCGGTGCCCAGCGCGCGCCAGGCCGCCACGTTGGACCAGGCGCTGGCCGGGCGCCTGCTGCTCAATGTGGTGCCTGGGGGCGATGCCACCGAGCTGGAGGCCGATGGCGTGTTTCTGGCCCATGACGAACGCTATGCCTATGCCGATGAGTTCCTGAGCATCTGGCGGCGCCTGCTGGCCGGCGAGACGGTGGACCACGAGGGCAAGTACTTCAAGGTCAAGCAGGGCAAGAACTTTTTCGAGCCGCTGCAAAAGCCCCATCCGCCTTTGTACTTTGGGGGCTCGTCTGACGCCGCCCATGACCTGGCGGCCAAGCATGTCGATGCCTACCTGACCTGGGGCGAGCCGCCGCAGGCGGTGGCGCGCAAGTTTGCCGATATCCGCGCCCGCGCCGCCGCTGCCGGCCGCCAGCTGCGCCTGGGCGTGCGCCTGCATGTGATCGTGCGCGAGACCAACGAGGAAGCCTGGGCCGATGCCGATCGCCTGATCAGCAAGCTGACCGACGAAGACATTGCGAAAGCGCAGCAGAACTATGCGCGCATGGATTCGGTCGGCCAGGCGCGCATGGCGGCCTTGCATGGCGGCAACCGCCAGAAGCTGGAGGTGGCACCCAACCTCTGGGCCGGTGTGGGCCTGGTGCGTGGCGGTGCCGGCACGGCGCTGGTGGGTGATGCGGCCACGGTGGCCGAGCGCCTGCGCGAATACATGGAGATTGGCGCCGATACCTTTGTGCTGTCGGGCTACCCCCACCTGGAGGAATCGATCCGCTTTGCCGAATTGGTGTTTCCGCTGCTGGGCAAGAAGAGCGTGACTACCGCGCGCTCGCAGACCGGCGGCGCGTTTGATGTTCGTGGTGTTCAACAATGGAAGGAGTCGGCTTCATGAGCCTGCCCGTGATCGATATGCGCTGCCGGCCAGCGTTCCTGCACAACTTTTTTGGCGCCACGCCCGGCTCGCCCGAGCATGACACTGCCCGCTGGCTGAACCGGCGCGTGGGAACGCGCGGCAGCGACAAGCATTTTGAGGAATCGCTGACGCAGGAAGGTTTCCTCCAGGCAGTACGCGATGCGGGCCTGAGCCAGGCCGTGGTGGTGGGGCGGCACACGCCTTCGCAGCACCTGCCCAATGACACCATCCACCAGATCGTGCAGGGCCACCCTGAATTGCTGGGCATTGCTGGGGTGGACCCGGTGCTGCAGGGCGAGCAGGCAGCGCTCGACGAGATCGAGCGCGCCATCAAGGTGCTGGGCCTGCGTGGCATTGACCTGGAGCCAGGCTTTGGTGACCCAGCCCGCCACCCCGATGACCGCGTGTACTGGCCGATCTACGAACGTGCGCAGGCGCTGGGTGTGCCGCTGTTCCTGATGAGCGGCCCCACCACGCCGGACCCGAGCTTCAACGACCCGGCACGCCTGGCCAAGGTGGCGCAGGCCTTTCCCGATCTGCCGCTGGTCGTCTACCACGGCTACTGGCCGCGCGTGCAGGAAGCCATTGGGCTGGCCTTCCGCTACGCCAATGTCTACCTGGTGCCGGACATGTATGTGTTCCAGCCCGGCAGCCAGGCCTATGTGCAGGCGGCCAACCAGTTTCTGGGTGACCAGCTGCTGTTCGGCTCGTCCTACCCCTTCCGCCCCATCCGCCAGAGCATTGACGACTTTCTGGCGCTGGGCTTTGACGAGGCCATGCTGCCCAAGCTGCTGCATGGCAATGCAGCGCGGATTCTGGGGCTCTAGCCGCCTGGCAGACGGCGGCGGTGCTGCCGTCTTTTCTTTGTCCGCACCTTCGCAAAGGCTCCTGGTTCAGGAGCCTTTTGTGCGCCTGGAAGTCCTGTTTTTCCCTGCGTGGATTGTCAACAAAATGTTAATGAATCTACAACAAATGTTTCTTAATGTTTTGTTAACTAAGGCATCGATACATTTTTTAACGTCGTGAAGATAATAACGCCTTTGGTTTTGTGCTGAAAAAATCTGTTCTTTGCTGGGTGGCAAACGCGGTGTCACGTCTCCCAGCAAAGACATTTTTTTCCCAAGCCAATCGATTTTGTCTATTGCTGATAGTTTTTATATTGGTAGATGGGAAAAACAATGACGTATGAAAAATGGTGGATGCGTGCACTTGCTGGTGGCGCCAGGGCCAAGGCAGCCGTGCTGCTGATGGCTGCTTCTCCGCTGTATGCGCTTGCGCAGTCGGCAGACGTCCAGATCACCAAATCCGGCCCTTCCTCGGCCGTGGGTGGTACGCCGGTGACCTATGTGCTGGAGATGGACAACAACGGCCCCAACGCAGCCGATGGTGCCCAGTTCCAGGATGTGCTGCCCGCCGGGCTGACGAATGTCACGGCGCTGTGCACGTTGGCATCGGGCTCTGCGACCTGCCCGACCGATCTGGCAGTGGCCAACGGCGTGGTATCCGGCAGCCTGGGCAGCTTTCCGAACCAGGGCAAGGTGCGCGTGGAGATCCAGGCCCGCTTTGGCGTGACGGGGCCCAGCACCCTGACCAACACAGCCACCATTGCCCCGCCCGCAGCGGTGACGGACCCGGTGCCAGGCTCCAACAGCAGCTCCATCAGCACGGCGATGCGCTATGAGGTGGACCTGGCGGTATCCAAAAAGCAAAGCACCGATACGTACCAGAACGGCGTGCCGCTGACCTACACCATCAGCTTGCGCAACAATGGCGTGGGATCGGCCGATGGCGTAACGCTGTACGACCGGTTGAGCAACAGCTTTATCAGCCACATTGGCGCCAATCTGGTGTTCAACCAATGTACGGCGAGCGGCGGAGCGCAGTGTCCACCCGATGCCAGTTTTCCCAACCGCAGCGGCAGCAACGACTACAGCCCGGTGTTCGATGCCACCGTGCCGGTGTTGCCGCCCGGCGGCGAGGTGGTGGTCACCTACACGATGACCCCCTACCTGGTGCCCAACGCCGCCTGCGGCCGCCGCGCCGGCCAGCTGTTCAACCAGGCTTCGATCCAGCTGCTGGATGGCATGGTGGACACTTCACCGCAGAACAACCAGGAGACGGCCATCTTGCAGGTGCCGGGAACGCCTGACTGCGTGCAGACGGACCTGCAGGTGAGCAAGAGCCAGGATCCGCCGGTGCCGGCCATGGGCGATATGGTCACCTACACCATGGTCCTGACCAATGCCGGTCCGAATGCGGCAGACGGTGCCACGATGGCGGACATCATCCGCACCCATGGAGGTTCGGCCAATTACTTCGACATTGCTGCCCAGTTCGACAGCTGCTTTGCCGAGGGCGGCGCGGTCTGCCCAGCCGATGCGGCCTTTCTGAACCCGACCGGCAATGCCTCGTCCGCGACGCTGTTCAACACCACCGTGCCGGTCTTGCCTGTCAATGGCCGGCTGACCATCATCTACCACGTGCAGACCCGCTTCAACGGCAGCATTCCCTGTGGCCGTAACTTGGGTGGTTTGAACAATGAGTTCTCGGCAAACCCGCCCGACACCATGACCGACCCCAATTACAGTAACAACATGGCGTCGGTGGGCATCCTTGTGCCTGCCACACCTGCCTGCCCCAGTACCGACCTGGCAGTGACCAAGACCCAGAGCTCGCAGGAATACCAGCCCGGTGTGCCGGTGAACTACACGATGACGGTGACCAACAACGGCCCGTCTGCAGTCGATGGTGCGTATATGGCCGATCGCCTGATCCGGTTCGAGCTGGCCAACAGCCTGGACGTGCAGTCTTCGGCCATCAGCTGCACGGCATCCGGTGGCGCCGTGTGCCCGGCGGCTTCGGCCTTTCCTGCGCCGTATTCGGGCAGCCTCAACAGCTATGTCGGCCCCTTCCAGGCGGCGGTGCCGCTGCTGCCCGTGGGTGGGTCGTTGACCATCAGCTACAGCCTGACCTACAACTTCTCGCGGGGCAGCTGCGACTGGCCCTCGGGCTACCTGGTCAATGAGTTTTCTGCCAATCCTGGTGATGGGGTCGAGGAGCGCACGTCTTCGGACAACGTGGCCACCACCACGATGCAGCGGTTCAGCTGCTCGAATGTGTCGGTCAACAAGGCGGTCAACCCGGTGACGGCCACCAGTGGCGCGGCAGTGACCTATACGGTGGACATGCACAATGCCGGCCCCTCGGACACCAGCAATGTGCTGTTCTCTGACCCGCTGCCCGCGGGCGTGGTGTTCAGCGATGCCAGTTGCAGCGTGCTGGTGGCTCCTGCACAATGCGGCGCGTCGGTGAACTATGACCCCGCCACCCGCACGGTCAGCAGCGTGGTGGCATCGCTGGGCAATGGCGGTGCGGTGCAGTTTGTCATCCACACCTCGGCCGGTGACACGCCCGGAACCTATACCAACACCGCCTATGCCGAACTGCCCGCAGGCGTCATCGATCCCATCCTGGCGTCCAACCAGAGCTATGTGAACCTGCAGATTTTTGCACCTACCACGACCAAGACGGTGACCAAGGAGATCGCGGGCCTGCCCGCTGGTCTGCCCCAGGCGATGCGCTTCAGTGGCCGCCTGACCTGCGGCACCCAGCCTGCGCAGACCTGGACCGCGACCGTCGCCGCCGGTGCCACGAGCGGCAGCAGCCCCGCGCTGACGGTGTTCCAGGGGGATAGCTGTACCGCCACCGAGGATACGCCACCGGCAGCGCCTGCCGGCTATGGCTGGAGCGGCGCGCCAGAGATTGCAGAACAGGCTCAGGGCTTTACCGTGACCAACCGCCTGCAGCGCCTGAGTGGCGGTGTGCAGCTGACCAAGCGCATCAGCGGCCCGGCAGCAGGCGCCGCGGCGGTCAATGGCAGCTTTGACTTCTCGCTCGACTGCGGTGCCGACGGTGTGCATACCGCCAGCGTGACCGTGGCCAATGGCCAGGAGGCCAGTGTCCATCTGGCCGATCTGCCTGCCAATGCGGTCTGCACGGTCAGCGAGACGGGCAAGGCCCCAGCACCTGCGGCCTACCAGTGGGGCAACCCGGTATACAGCGCCAACTCGGTCGTGGTGCCCGCAGGTCGTGATGTGGCGCTCAGCGTCACCAACCCGCTGGCGAGCGATGGCAGTGTGGTTGATCCCATCGACGGCAATATCGGCAAACCCCGTGCCGTGCCGGTGGGCAGCCCCTGGGCCTACCTGCTGTTGACCGGCCTGATCGCCGGCCTGGCCATGGCGCGCAGAAAGCGCATGCGCTAAGACGGGACGAGGGCCTGCGCGCCCCGCCGCTGACGCCCAGAAGACCCGTGCCCGGCTGCGTCAGCAGCTGGGCACTCTCGCAAAGGCATCGGCCAAATGGTCGATCAGCGCCCGCACCGCCGGCAGCATGCCCCGGCGGGAGGCAAATACCGCGTGCACTGCCTCCTTGCGTGGCCCCCATTCGGGCAGCACCTTGACGAGGGTGCCTTTCTCCAGCTGCTCGTGCACCATGATCATCGGCAACTGCACGACACCCAGGCCGGCCATGGCCGCGCTGCGCAGTGCCACCATGTCGGTGGTGATCAGGCGCGGCGCATGGGTCACCTGGATGCTGGGCAGGCTGTCGTGTTCGAGCTTCCACACAAACTGCTGCTCGGGCGAGCCCAGCCACAGGCTGGGCCATTGCGACAGATCGGCGGGGCTGCGCACCATGCCCTGGCGTGCGGTCAGGATGGGGCTGGCGACCAGATGCTGGGCATGCACCGACAGCATGCGCACCGACAGGTCGCTGTCTTCCAGCGGCATGGTGCGCACGCGGATCGCCAGGTCAAAGCCCTCGCCAATCACATCGACCGGGCGGTTGGTGGCATCGAGCTGTATCGTCACTTCGGGGTACATGACCATGAAGTCGGTCAGCATGCGCTCGACCAGCTCATGGAGCAAGGTGATGGGGCAGCTCAGCCGCACAACGCCCCGTGGCTGCGACTGCACGGCTTCGATGCTCAGCTGCGCGGCCTCGGCCTCGACCAGCATGGCCTTGCAGTGCTGGTAGTAGGTCTGGCCCAGCTCGGTTACCGCAAACTTGCGCGTGGAGCGCAGCAGCAGGCGCACGCCCAGGCGCTCTTCCAGCAGTGCAATACGGCGGCTGAGCTTGGATTTGGGCATGCCCAGCGCACGCCCGGCGGGCGCAAAGCCGCCGTGGTCGACGACTTGGACGAAATAAAACAGGTCGTTGAGGTCGAATGGCTGCATGGTGCGCTTTGCTGGATGGTCTTTATCGTTCAAGAAATAGAACTATCAAGGCGAATTATGCCGTCTACCGCTTCCAGTGTTTCAACCCCACAATAACAGTACAGCCTTCCGACACCTAGCTCGGAGGCCAGACAGGAATCCCCATGAAAAACGTACTGCATGTCCAAGACGCACCCCGCCAGCACTGGGTTGGCGACGGCTTTCCTGTGCGTTCACTGTTTTCCTACCAAAGCCACGGCAAGGTGCTGAGCCCGTTTTTGCTGCTCGATTTTGCCGGCCCGGCCGACTTTGCGCCGGCCAGCGCACCGCGCGGTGTGGGCCAGCATCCGCACCGGGGCTTTGAGACCGTGACCATCGTCTATGACGGTGAGGTGGCACACCGGGACTCTACCGGCCAGGGCGGCGAGATCGGCCCCGGCGATGTGCAGTGGATGACCGCTGGCGCCGGCATCCTGCACGAGGAGTTCCATTCGCCCGCGTTCACCGCCAAAGGTGGCAAGCTGCGCATGCTGCAGCTGTGGGTCAACCTGCCTGCCAAGGACAAGGGTGCAGCCGCTGGCTACCAGGCCATTGTGCAATCGCAGATCCCTGCGGTGGCCTTGCCCGGTGGCGGCCAGGTACGGGTGATTGCCGGCGACTACCAAGGCCAGCAAGGCCCCGCCAGGACCTTTACGCCGATGCATGTCTGGGATGTGCGTCTGGTGGCCGGTGAAAAGCTGGAGCTGGAGCTGCCCGAGGGCTGGAGCACCGCGCTGGCCATTGTGCAAGGCACCGTGCTGGTCAACGGCAACGATGTGGCGCGCGAGGCGCAGCTGGTGGTGATGGCCCAGGAAGGCCGCAAGCTGACCTTGGAGGCCAATGGCGATGTCGCCTTGCTGCTGATGAGCGGCGAGCCCATCGACGAGCCCATCGTCGGCTACGGCCCGTTTGTGATGAACAGCCAGCAGGAGATCGTGCAGGCAGTCAACGACTTCAACAGCGGCAAGTTTGGCAGCATGCAGGCTTGACCGGCGCGGTTGGCGCTGCCTCGGCCGCGTTGCAGCGGCCATAAAAAATGGACACCTTGGTGTCCATTTTTCGTTGAGCTAGCTAAGAGTCTGGAGGCGCTAGCACGGCCCAGCAAACCGAAGGTTTGCGATTGAGACGAGGCGCGAAGCCGCAGGCAGTACGAACGTACGACAAGGCTAGGCGCCCCCGGCAAAGCAACGACGTATCAAGGGTCGTGGTAGTGACTCTTACCAGTTGGCCTTCATGCGGTCATAGACCCAGTCGCCAAAGCGGCGGTGTGCCTGGGGCGTGTAGTTCACCAGGTCGGAGAACAGGTACTGGTCCACCTTGGACGCATCTGCCAACGTGTCACCGGTGCACAGCGACGAATTGATCTGGTTGACGCCAATGTTCAGGCCATTGGTGGCATCTGCGGTGGTACAGGCTGGCTCGGTGTAGTTGGTGAAGCTGTAGCTGCCGGGGTTGCCGGTCATCGAGTTGAAGTAGTACTGCACGTCGGCGTACAGCACTTGCGTGCCCGACAGGCCATACAAGGCGTTCAGCAGGCCGTTGTTGAAGGCGGTGGTAGCGGCTTCCAGCGTGTTGGATGGTTTGGGGTCGGCGCTGGGCTGCGCGTTGTCCAACGTGGTGGCCCACAGGGTGCGGCCCAGGTTGGGCGTGCCCACGGTCAGCACGCGGGGGGCGCCAGCGGTGTTGAGGCGGCGCACCTGCGCGGCCATCTGCTGGCCCGCAGTGGTCATGTCGGCCAGGTACTGGTCGCGGGTCTTGGTACCGGCGGCGTACTCGTTGTAGCCGGCAATCACGTCGCTCATGCCGCCGCTCATCAGCACAAACTGCTTGCTGGAGAAGGTCGGGTTAGCAGCGAGGTAGCTGTCGATCTGGGCGGTGATGGAGGGGGCATTGGTCACGCCGGTGGCATCGGCCTGGGACACGCGGGCATTGCCATAGGCGTAGGCGGTGCCGCCGTCCTTGGCTGCAGTCAGCGTCAGGTCATAGCGGTAGGCGATTTCACGCGTCCAGTTGTTGTAGCTGCCGTTGCTGACCGAGTAGGGACGGCCATTGGGGTTTTGACCCAGGTCGGACATTGCATCGCCAAAGGTGACGATGCTGTCGGGACGAATCGAGTCCGCGGTTGAGCTAGATCCGCAGGCCGCCAGCATGGCCACCGAGGCACCAGCCACGGCGGTCAACACGGTACGGCGCATCCAATTTGCTGCCATGTGAGTTCTCCAGTAAGTAGAGCGTAGTGTAGCGAGGCTGATCCAGGCCACCAAGGTGATGAGGTAAAGAGAGGTAAAACGCCGTTCAGCCAGCCGCCGCAGCGCGCTGCAGACGGTCGCTGACGCCTTCCCAATCTGCCGAGCCCGGCGGGGTCTCGATCCAGATGAGCTTGGCGCCCCAGTCGTCAAAGTCGCGCAGCAGGCCAAACAGCTCGCGGGCGGCCGCCAGCGGTGCACCGGGCATGGGCTGCAGGCGCAGATGCCGGCTGTCGCTGCGCAGCGGGCTGCGGTGGTAGACGGCGATATGCCGCGCATCCGCGCCCAGCACGTCGAGCGCCGACTGCAGCTGCTTGGCATCCATCAGCCTGACCTTGGCGCTGGGCGCGTAGTGCGCGAGCAAGGTGCCCGAGGCGCGTGGCGTGTCGGCCGTCAGCTCCTGCATCGACAGGGGGCGGGTGCCGCAGGCCCGTTCTATATCGTCGCGCGTGATGGCGCCGGGGCGCAGCAGCACGGGCACGCCACGCGTGCAGTCGACAATGGTCGACTCGATGCCGATGTCGCAGGCGCCGCCATCGAGTACCAGCAGACCATCGCCCAGCTCCGCCGCCACATGGGCGGCCGTAGTGGGGCTGACGCGACCAAAGCGGTTGGCGCTGGGCGCCGAGACGCCCCAGACCGGTGGCTGGAGCTGCTGGCAGGCCCGCAGCACGGCTTGTGCCACCGGGTGCGAGGGGCAGCGCAGACCCACGCTGTCCTGCCCCGCCGTCGAGGCCACGGCTGCACCGGGCAGGCGCGGCAGGATCAAGGTGAGCGGCCCGGGCCAGAACGCATCGATCAGTTGCTGGGCAAACACCGGCACGGCCTTGGCGTAGCGCTGCACACCGGCGGCATCGGCCACATGCACGATCAGCGGGTGATCGGCAGGCCGGCCCTTGGCGCTGAAGATCTGTGCCACGGCTGCATCGTTGTCGCTGTCAGCGGCCAGGCCGTAGACCGTCTCGGTCGGCAGGCCGATCAACTGCCCTGCCTGCAGCGCCAGGGCTGCGGCGCGCACCGAGGCATCGAGCTTTCCATCCAGAATCACGTGTGGTCCTCTTAGAACGCGGCAATGCCGAGGATGGCGGCGGCTTTCAGGGCCGTCTCGCGCACCTGCTCGGGCGTAGCGGCCGTGATGTTCAGGTGGCCCATCTTGCGGCCGCGCTTGGCGTCGACCTTGCCGTACAGGTGCAGGTGGCAGCCGGGCAGGGCCAGCACCTGGTCCCAGGCGGGGGTCTGCGCTTTCTCGCTGTCCTTGAACCACAGGTCGCCCAGCAGGTTCAGCATGATGGCGGCGCTGTGCTGGCGCGGTTGCACCAGCGGCAGGTTGGCCATGCAGCGCACCTGCAGCTCGAACTGGGATACATCCAGCGCGTTCTGGCTGTAATGGCCGCTGTTGTGCGGGCGCGGAGCGATCTCGTTGACGACCAGCTGGCCGCTTTCGAGCACAAAGAACTCCACGCAGAGCACGCCGACATAGTCCAGGCCCTGGGCCACCGACTGGGCGGCGGCAATGGCCTGCTCGGCCTGCGCGGCGGGCAGGTTGCCGGCATAGACCTCGGTCACCGCCAGAATGCCTTCGCGGTGCAGGTTGCGCTGCACCGGCAGGTGCACGATATCGCCGTGGCGGCTGCGCGCGACGATGACCGAGCACTCATGCGCCAGCGGCAGCATCTTCTCGAGCACGCAGGCCACCTGCTTGAGCTCATTCCAGGCTGCGCTCAGTTCTTCGCGGGTCTTGACGCGGATCTGGCCCTTGCCGTCATAGCCCATGCGCGCGGTTTTCAGAATGCCGGGCAGTAGCGCGTCATTGACGGCGGCCAGTTGCTCGGCTGTCTCGATGACGGCGTAGGGCGCGCAGGGCACGCCGCATTGGACGAAATGGGCTTTTTCAGCGGCGCGGTCCTGCGCGATGGCTACGGACGCGCCTGCCGGCGAGACCGGCAGGCTCTGGGCCAGCTGGTTCAGCGCGGCGGCGGGCACGTTCTCGAATTCGGTGGTGACCGCAGCGCACAGGCGCGCCAGCTCGGCCAGGCCTTGTGGGTCTTCATAGCCGCTGCGCACATGGTGGTGGCTGACCAGGCCGGCCGGGCTGGTGGCATCGGCATCGAGCACAGCGGTGAAGTAACCCATCGACTGGGCAGCATGGGCAAACATGCGGCCCAGTTGGCCGCCGCCCAGCACGCCCAGGGTGGCGCCGGGCAAAATCGCTTGGGCCGGGTTGTGCGCCTCGGCGCTGTGGCTGCCGGTGATCATTCGTTCACCGGCAAGGTCATGTTGCGGGCCGCCTCGGTCTGCTCGGCACGGAAGGCATCGAGCTTGGCGCGCAGCGCAGGGTCTTCATTGGCCAGCATGGCCACCGCAAACAGCGCGGCATTGGCAGCGCCGGCCTGGCCAATGGCAAAGGTGGCGACGGGCACGCCCTTGGGCATTTGCACGATGGAGTGCAGCGAATCAACGCCTTGCAGGTGGCGGCTGGCCACCGGCACGCCCAGCACGGGCACCGGGGTTTTAGCGGCTATCATCCCAGGCAGGTGGGCTGCGCCCCCAGCGCCGGCGATGATGGCTTTGAGGCCCCGTTCTACGGCGCTCTCGGCAAAGCGGAACATGTCGTCGGGCATCCGGTGGGCCGAGACCACCTGGGCCTCAAAGGCAATACCGAATTGCTGGAGAATGGCAACTGCGTGCTGCATGGTCTCCCAGTCGCTGCTGGAGCCCATGACCACGCCAACTTGGATGGGTGTCATAGTGTGGGTTGGCGGGTGTCAAAGGGCAAGAATGCCGGCCCCGCGCCAGGATGGAACCCGCCATTTTACTTTTTGCAGTGAAGCTGCCTGATCAACACGGATTTTTAGCGACATGATCGACGTCACCATTGAGAATTTTGAAGCCGAAGTCATCCAGGCCTCCATGCAGGTGCCGGTCCTGGTGGACTTCTGGGCACCTTGGTGCGGTCCCTGCAAAACCCTGGGCCCCTTGCTGGACAAGCTCGAAGCCGATTACGGCGGCCGCTTCAAGCTGGCCAAGATCGATTCCGACCAGGAGCAGCAGCTGGCGGGCATGTTCGGCATCCGCTCGATCCCCACCTGCGTGCTGATGATTGGCGGCAAGCCGGTGGACGGCTTCATGGGCGCCCAGCCGGAGAGCAAGCTGCGCGAGTTTCTGGATAAGCACCTGCCCTCCGAGGCCGCGATGGCGGCCGAAGCGGGCGCCGACGAAGCCCAGCAATTGCTCGACAGCGGCGATGTGCAGGCCGCGCTGCAGATGCTGCAGGAATCGCTGGCGGCCGACCCCAGCAATGACGATGCCCGGTTTGACTACGCGCGGCTGCTAATCCAGACCGGCGCCGTGTCCGAGGCAGAGGCCCAGATCGAAGAGCCGCTCAAGCGCATCCAGCAGCCGCTGCGCTTTGTGGCGCTCAAGGCCTGGGCCCAGGCGATCCGCTTTGTGCACGAGGACGACCGGGGCGATTGGCCGCTGGAGCAGTTCGACGCAGCCATTGCCGCCAACAAGCGCGATTTCGACACCCGCTTTGCGAAGGCGCAAGCACTGATGGCCGAAGGCCAGTGGACTGCCAGCATGGACGAGCTGCTGGAGATCATCATGCGCGACAAAACCTGGAACGACCAGGCGGCGCGCAAGCTGTTTGTCGCCATCCTGGAGCTGCTGACCCCGCCCAAGCCCAAGGCCAACGATGCCGTGCCCGGCACCACCGCTGGCGGCATTGCGCTGACTGGCAAGGCCAGCAAGCAGGAAGACGAAGTGGGCGCGCTGCTGAGCAGCTACCGCCGCCGCCTGAGCATGGCGCTGAACTGAGTAGGGGCTACCTGGACGCCGCGCTTCCTGTACAGTGGAGGTCTACACCCCGTTGCAACTGCAAAACAGGGGTATCGTGGTTTGCACCTATACTGATAGCAGCAAAGCGGCGATGGGTGCGCGCAGGTGCCCATTTTGAGCGTCAATAGGCCCAATATCCTGGCCTTTGACGCTTGGGGCGCATCGGGCGTGCCGCTACCGCAGGAGAATCAACACCATGGGATTGTGGCAAAAACTGTTTGGCTGGCTGAACCCCTCCGCGCCAACGGCTGCCCCCGCTGAAACCCCGAGCCCGCACCCCGCTGCGGCCACAGGCGCCGCGCCGCAGGAGCCGGTGCGTGGCACGCGCGAACCGGCGTTTGACCCGTCTGCGGAACTGGCCGCACCGGTGACCAGTATCCCCAGCGCTGGCGAGGCCCCCGCCGCCGCTGTACCCCACACTGCTGCCGAGGCCGCGCCCAGTCCCCAGGCCGATCTGTTCGAGGCCGCAGCCGCCCGTGAAGCGGAAGTTCCCCCCGCCATTGCCGATCCCGCATTGCGCGACGCACTGTCGGCCTATGCCGGCATGGCCTGGGACCGCCAGCTTGATTTTGCCGAGAAGGTCGGCGACCGCCCCTGGTCGGCCGACACCGCCCAAGGCCTGATTGCCTTTGGCGATGACCTGCGTTTTCGCATGCAGGTGCTGGGCTCTTACTCCATCCAATCGGGGACCTGGCTGTGGATCTGGGCCCATACCCAGGCCGAGGTGGCACCCGCCTTTACCGAAGTCGCTCGCCAGCTGCAAGGCTTTGGCGCTGCCAAGAACCTGGAGCTGTTCACCCAGCCGCGCACTGCGCTGCGCCAGGAAGACCTGCATGTGATCGGCCTGATCGCTGCCGGTGCGGATGACAGCGCCGGCTATTACCTGGGCAACTATGGCGAAGGCATCTTGCTGGCGCTGATCGACCCTGACCATGGCCTGCCGACCACTGCACCCAAGCCGGAGCGGGTGCCGACGGTGGTGTCGCAATTGATCAGCGATTTTGAATTGAACCACCGCGTGCTGCTGCAGCACTACCTGCCGGCCAAAGGCTTCAGCGTGCAGGAGACCGGCTCACGCATCACCGGCCAGCACGGCGCAAACCGCATCGTCGCCGATCTGGACAGCCTGGGCCGCATCAGCGCCATCTCCGGCAGCCTCGGGCCGGTTTGATCAGAAGCGGTAGTCCAGCGTCTTGCCTGGAGTGCCAGCTGGCGCCACCTCGACACTCTGGCTGACCGCCTTGCCGCCATCGGCGCTGGCCTTGACGGTGTAGCGTCCGCTGTCCAGACGCAGCAGGCACACGGGGCCCTGGGCCTGGAACTGCGCGACTTCCGTGCCCTTTTCCGACTCGATCACGACCTGGATCTTTGCCAGGTAGTCGCCTGTCTTGGTCGCAAACAGCAGAGACAGCGGATAGTCCTTCATCGCCGCGCGCATGGCTGTCGATTCGTCAATGCCAATGCCGCCGCAGACATACTGGACATCGCCAGCCTTCTGCAGCGCCGGTTGCTGGGCCTGCACCGCAGTGGCAGACAGCAGGGCGGCGCAAAGCAGGGCAGCGTTCAGTGTGGTGATGGGGTTTTTCAAGGCAATCCTTTGCAGTAGTGGCTCTGCCTTGACTGTGCGCCTGCGCCGCTGGGTTGCCTGTCAGCCAACGGCGGACATCGCAGTACGCAGCCGACGCGGTCTGCACCAAGCCCAGCCACCCAGCCTAGAACCTGGGCAGATCCGGATGCGCCAGCTTGCCAGCGCGCACCAGCATCTTGCCGTACTCGGCACAGCGGTTCAGGGTCGGAATCACCTTGCCCGGGTTGAGCGTTCCCTGCGGATCAAACGCCGCTTTCAGCGCCAGCATCTGCGCATTCTCCTCGGCGGAGAACTGCACGCACATGCTGTTGAGCTTTTCCACACCCACGCCATGCTCGCCGGTCACCGTGCCGCCCATGGCGACGCTGGTCTCCAGAATGTCGGCGCCAAACAGCTCGCAGCGGTGCAGCTGGTCGGGGTCGTTGGCATCGAACAGGATCAGCGGGTGCAGATTGCCGTCGCCCGCATGGAACACATTGGCGCAGCGCAGCTGGTACTTTTTCTCCATCTGCTGGATGGCGAGCAGGATATCGGCCAGGCGCTTGCGCGGAATGGTCGAGTCCATGCACATGTAGTCCGGACTCATCCGGCCGCTGGCGGGGAAGGCGTTCTTGCGGCCGCTCCAGAAGCGCAGGCGCTCTTCTTCATCCTGGCTGATGCTGATTGCAGTGGCGCCGGCTGCGCGCAGCACCTGGCTCATGTGGGCGATCTCCTCGGCCACTTCTTCGGGCGTGCCATCGCTCTCGCAGAGCAGGATGGCCTCGGCGCTCAGGTCATAGCCGGCATGCACAAAGTCCTCGACGGCGGCGGTCATCGGCTTGTCCATCATCTCCAGCCCGGCCGGGATGATGCCGGCGGCAATCACCGCTGCCACCGCATCACCGGCTTTGCGCACATCGTCAAAGCTGGCCATGATGCAGCGCGCCAGCTGGGGTTTGGGCACCAGCTTGACGGTGATTTCGGTTGCCACGGCCAGCATGCCTTCGCTGCCGATCACGGCGGCCAGCAGGTCGTAACCCGGCACATCGAGCGCCTGGCTGCCAAACTCGATGGGCTCGCCTTCCACGGTGAAGCCCTTGATCTGCAGCACGTTGTGCACCGTCAAGCCGTATTTGAGGCAGTGCACCCCGCCCGAATTCTCGGCAATATTGCCGCCAATGGTGCAGGCGATCTGGCTCGATGGGTCGGGCGCGTAATAGAGGCCGTAGGGCGCCGCTGCATCGCTGATGGCCAGGTTGCGCACGCCGCATTGCACCACCGCCGTGCAGGCGGCCGGGTCAATGTGCAGGATCTGGTTGAAGCGGGCCATCGACAGGGTTACGCCCAGCGCAATCGGCAGCGCGCTGCCGGACAGGCCAGTACCGGCACCGCGCGCCACCACGGGTACCTGCAGCGCATGGCAGGCCTGCAGCACTGCCTGCACCTGGGCATAGGTCTCGGGCAGCGCCACCACCAGCGGGCGCTGGCGGTAGGCGGTCAGGCCATCGCATTCATAGGGGGTGGTGTCCTCGTCGTGCCATAGCAGGCAGTCGTCGGGCAGCAGCTTGCGCAGGGCGGCCACGACGTCGCGCTGGCGTTCTGCGCGCTCGGTCGAGGCCGGAGGGGGCGTGGGGAGGTCAACCTGGCTCATGCCCACACTGTAGCAAGTTGGCAAGCCTTCCGAGGTCACCGGGGCAACCGCCTGCAGGCAGCAACCCGGGCTGGATCAGCGGAAGATGACGGTCTTGTGGCCGTTCATCAGCACGCGGTGCTCGCTGTGCCACTTCACCGCGCGGGCCAGCACCTGGCTCTCGGTGTCCTGGCCACGGGCGGTCAGGTCTTCCACGGTGTCGGTGTGGTAGGCGCGGGCCACGTCCTGCTCGATGATCGGGCCTTCGTCGAGGTCGGCCGTCACATAGTGGGCGGTGGCGCCGATCAGCTTCACGCCGCGGTCATGGGCCTGGTAGTAGGGCTTGGCACCCTTGAAGCTCGGCAGAAAACTGTGGTGGATGTTGATCGCACGGCCCGACAGCTTGCTGCACAGGTCGTTCGACAGCACCTGCATATAGCGCGCCAGCACGACCAGCTCGGCGCCTTCGGCCTCGATGATCTCGAACTGCTTGGCCTCGGCCTGGGCCTTGGTCGCCGCCGTCACCGGGATGTGGTGGAAGGGGATGTTGTAGCTGGCCGCCAGCTGGTAGAAATCGCGGTGGTTGCTGACGATGGCGCGGATGTCGATCGGCAGCAGGCCTTCCTTCCAGCGGAACAGCAGGTCGTTGAGGCAGTGGCCCTGGCGGCTGACCATGATGACGGTCTTGATCTTTTCTTCGGCCGCATGCAGGCGCCAGTGCATCTCGAAAGGCTTGGCAAAAGCATTCAGATCCTCCCGCAGCTGGCTGGGGTCTCCTTCGCTGGCAAAGCGCACGCGCATGAAAAACAGGCCAGTGGCCGGATCGTTGAACTGGGCGGCTTCTTCAATATTGCTGCCGTGCTCCAGCAGGAATCCGGATACCGCGTGGACCAGCCCCCGGCGATCAGGGCACGAGAGAGTGAGGATGTAAGCGTTGGTCATAACCTGCCATTGTCGCAGTGTTGGCTAAGGGAGTTCCCCAGTCGGGGTTTGGTATTTTGACTGGGTAGAATTGAGCTGCGACTTTGTAAATAAACGTCAAGATTATAAATTTATTGTTCTGTCATTCAGCCGTCATCCAGGGTTGCAGAGCCCCCGGAAAACCGCTGCAAATCAAAGACATCGACCAGAACCCGTGCTGTTTGCGATGCGCCGATGAATAAGCGCTTCCTCGCTCTCCAAGCATTGGCAGCGCGGCATTTCAGCGTTCGGGCCGAGCGGGTATGCAGCCACACCACAAGGGTGGTTTCGTGGTTTCCAGGATCGGCGATTGGGGGTAGATTGGCACATGGTCTCCGAACTGAAGTGCGTTTGGATTAGCCTATCGATTTCACCAAACTGCCGCCCTGACCCTGGGCATGCCCGAGCCACCATGCCCCGCTGCATGGCGCCGGGGTGCGGGTCGTCTGGCGCCAGTGCTGCCCCTGCGGCAGCCCATCGCCGCGATCTGCTTGCATACGACCGTTTTTTTGAGGATTTAACAGATGAAACGCGACCACATCACCCCGTCTCCCCAGGCCCTGGCTGCCCAGGCACCGCAGGCCATCAGCCTGGATGTGCTCAAGGAGAAATACTTCAAGGGTGATGAGTCCAGTATCGAGGACCTGTACCGCCGCGTCGCACGCGCGCTGGCTGCGGTGGAAAAGGCCGAACTGCAGGCCGAATGGGAAGCCAGGTTCTACGCCAACCTGCATGCCGGCGCGATTGGCGCAGGCCGCATCATGTCAGCGGCTGGCACCGACATCCAGGCTACCTTGATCAACTGCTTTGTGCAGCCGGTGGGCGACTGCATCCAGGGCTTTGACGACGAGGGCTACCCCGGCATTTACGAGGCACTGCGCGAGGCGGCGGAGACCATGCGGCGCGGCGGCGGCGTAGGCTATGACTTCTCGCGCATCCGCCCCCGGGGCGCCGAGGTCAAGGGCACGGCCTCGATGGCCTCGGGCCCTTGCAGCTATATCAATGTGTTTGACCAGAGCTGCTCCACCGTGGAATCGGCCGGCGCACGCCGTGGCGCGCAAATGGGCGTGCTGCGCATCGACCACCCCGATGTGATGGAGTTCATCACCGCCAAGCGCACGCCAGGCCGCTGGAACAACTTCAATGTGTCGGTGGGCGTGCCCGATGCCTTCATGCAGGCGGTGGTGGACGATGCCGACTGGCAGCTGGTGCACAGCGGCAAGCCCAATGCCAAGCTGCGCGCCGAAGGCGCCGTGCAGCGCGAGGACGGCAAGTGGATCTACAAGACCGTGCGTGCCCGGGCGATGTGGGACACGATCATGACCTCGACCTATGATTTCGCCGAGCCGGGCATCCTGTTCCTCGACCATATCAACGACGACAACAACCTGCGCTACTGCGAGCGCATCGCTGCCACCAACCCCTGCGGTGAGCAACCGCTGCCGTCGTATGGCTGCTGCGATCTGGGCCCCATCATCCTGACCCGCTTCGTGCGCAATCCCTTTGGCTTTGGCGGCCTGCCGAGCTTTGATTTCGACAGCTTCGAGCAGGTGGTGGCCACCCAGGTGCGCGCGCTCGACAACGTGCTCGACGCCACCTTCTGGCCGCTGGAGCAGCAGCGCGAGGAGTCGGCTGCCAAGCGCCGCATCGGCGTGGGCTTTACCGGCATGGGCAATGCCTTGACGATGCTGACCCTGCGCTACTCCGACCAGGAAGGCCGCGACATGGCCAGGCGCATCGCCGAATGCATGCGCGATGCCTCCTACCGCGCCTCGGTCGCGCTGGCCCAGGAGAAGGGCGCCTTCCCCAAGTTTGATGCCAAGGGCTATCTGGCCAAGGGCACCTTTGCCAGCCGCCTGCCCCAGGACATCCAGGACGACATCAAAAAGCACGGTATCCGCAACAGCCACCTGCTGTCGATTGCGCCTACCGGCACCGTCTCGCTGGCCTTTGCCGACAATGCCTCCAACGGCATCGAGCCGGCGTTCTCCTGGACCTACACCCGCAACAAGCGCGAGGCCGATGGCAGCAAGAGCCAGTACCAGGTCGAAGACCACAGCTGGCGCCTGTACCGCGAGCTGGGCGGCGATGTGGAGCAGCTGCCGCCCTATTTTGTCTCGGCGCTGGAGATGTCGGCCACCGAACACCTGGCGATGATGGAAACCGTGCAGCCCTATGTGGACACCGCCATCTCCAAAACGGTGAACATCCCCGCCGACTACCCCTATGAGGACTTCAAGAATCTCTACCTGCAGGCCTGGCGCGGCAACCTGAAGGGCCTGGCCACCTACCGCCCCAACAGCATTCTGGGTGCGGTGCTGGAGACCACACCGGCTGCCAAGCCCGAGGCAGCCGTTGCGGACAAGGCCCCCGCAGCCGCCGTGGTGGACCCGATGAAACTGGTGATCGAGCGCCGCCCCGAGGGCGAGCTCAGCGCCGTGGCCGACAAGGTCGAGTACTGGACCCAGGAAGGCCAGCAGCGCCTCTACATCATCGTCTCCTTCCTGCCGGTGCCCAGCGCCGATGGCAAGAGCATGGTGGACCGCGCGGTGGAGTTCTTCATGCCCGTGGGCCAGAGCGGCGAGTCGCAGCAGTGGATCACCTCCAGCATGCGCCTGCTGTCGCTGGCCGCGCGCGGTGGGTTCCTGGAGCGTGCGCTGGCCGATATGCGCAAGGTCGCCTGGGACCGGGGCCCCGTGCGGCTGGGCACCTACCAGCGCGCCGATGGCACCCATGTGCCGATGTGGCATGACTCGGAAGTGGCCGCCATCGCCTACGCGGTGCAGCAGATCCTCGAGCGCCGCCGCCAGCAGAACCTGCCGGGCATCAGCAGCCCCACCCTGACCCCTGCGGTGGCCGCACCGGTGGTGAGCCAGGGCCTGCAGACCATGGCCGGCAAAAAGTGCCATGAATGCGGCGCCCATGCGGTGATCCGCAAGGATGGCTGCGAGTACTGCACCGCCTGCGGCGCCGTGGGAGCCTGCGGCTAATGCCGCGCTGGGGCTGAACCCGGCCTTCAGCCGCTGAGAAAAACAAACGCCCGTGTCGCAAGACCGGGCGTTGGTGTTTTTCAGGGCCTCTCAGACCGGCATCAGCGCTTTGGCACCTTGGGCAGCAGGATGGCCACCATGCCCAGCAGTGGCAGGTAGGCGGCCATCGCATAGACATACTCGATGCCGCTGCGGTCAGCGATCATGCCCAGCACCGCCGCGCCCAGGCCGCCCATGCCGAAGGCCAGGCCAAAGAACAGGCCCGAGACCATGCCGATCTTGCCGGGAATCAGCTCCTGCGCGTAGACCAGGATGGCCGAGAACGCGGAAGACAGCACCAGGCCGATGATGATGGTGAGCACCACCGTCCAGGCCAGGTTGGCATGGGGGAGGACCAGTGCGAACGGCGCCACACCCAGGATCGAGGCCCAGATGACGGGCTTGCGGCCAATGCGGTCGCCAATCGGGCCGCCCACCACGGTGCCCACCGCCGAGGCCAGCAGGAAGACAAACAGCAGCAGCTGCGCGTTTTGCACGCCCACGCCAAAGTGCTCCATCAGGTAGAAGGTGTAGTAGCTCGACAGGCTGGCAATGTAGAAGTATTTGGAGAAGATCAGCACCAGCAGCACGGCGATCGCGCCCAGCACCTGCGAGCGTGGCAGGCCATTGGCAACCGGGGTGCGCATGCCCTTGGCCGCATGGTGCTGCACGGCATACCAGCGGCTCACCCAGGTCAGCAGCGCAATGCCGCCGAGCGCCGCCAGGCCAAACCAGGCAATGCTTTTCTGGCCAAAGGGCACGATCACCGCGGCGGCCAGCAGCGGGCCCAGCGCCGTGCCGGTGTTGCCACCCACCTGGAACAGCGACTGCGCCATGCCATGCTTGCCGCCCGAGGCCATGCGGGCCACGCGCGAGGATTCGGGGTGGAAGATCGACGAGCCGGTGCCCACCAGGGCAGCGGCGACCAGCACCGTGCTGTAGTTGGGCGCAAAGGCCAGCAGCAGCAGGCCGCCCAAGGTAAAGCACATGCCCAGCGGCAGCGAATAGGGCGTGCTGCGCTTGTCGGTGTAGAGGCCCACCAGCGGCTGCAGCAGCGAGGCGGTGACCTGGTAGACCAAGGTGATGAAGCCGATCTGGCTGAAGCTGAGCTGGAAGTTGCCCTGCAGGATGGGGTAGAGCGCCAGGATCAGCGACTGCATCATGTCGTTGACCATGTGGGCGGTGCTGATGGCGCCCAACACGCCAAAGGCGGTGCGGGGCGTTGCAGCAGGGCGCTGCGCGGGACGGGCGGCGAGGGTGGAGTTCATGGCGGCATGGGCCTGTGCGGTTCAACAGAAAGCAGCCATGCTAGGGCCGTACCATTTGCCTGTCTTGCGTATTTTGGGATAAAGTCTCCGCAAAAAGGACATTTGATGCCTTATTACTTCCAGACCCTGGAGGAGATGGAGCGCAGCCCTGTGCCCATTGCCTGCCATGCCACCGACTATGCGCCGGGCAGCAGCACCGGCACGCACCGCCACCCTTTCCACCACCAACTGATCTATGCCGTGCACGGCGTGATGCTGGTCGCCTCCGACGGGGGGCAGTGGATCGTGCCGCCCACACGGGGCATCTGGATGCCGGCGGGCACCGAGCACCAGGTGCGCCATATCGGCGAGGTGCGCATGCGCAGTCTGTTCGTGCGTCCCCATGCCGCGCCTGGACTGGCTGAACAGGCGCAGGTGGTGGGCATCTCGCCGCTGCTGCGCGAGCTGATCCGCGCGGCGATGCAGATCGACATTCCCTACGCAGCCGATTCACGCGATGGCCGGCTGATGCGTCTGCTGCTCGATGAGCTGCAGGCGCTGCCGGTGCTGCCGATGCACCTGCCCAGCCCTGCCGACCCGCGCCTGCAGCGCATTTGCGGGCATATCCAGCGCAAGCCCGAAGACCAGGCCACCTTGGCCGACTGGGCACGGTATTTCGAGGTGGATCCGAAGACCTTGCAGCGCCTTTTTCTGCGCGATACCGGCATGGGCTTTGCGCGCTGGCGCCAGCAGGCCCGGCTGTTGCTCGCGCTGGAGCGGCTGGCCCAGGGCCAGAAGGTGATCGATGTGGCGCTGGCCTTGGGCTATGACAGCCCGGGCGCCTTTGCCACGATGTTCAAGCGCCAGTTCGGCCAGACGCCGTCGGGGTTCTTCCGCTGATCAGGCGCCAGATGCCGGGCGATGCGTAAACACCTCCTTGGCCACAAACAGCCCATTGAGCGCAGCCGGAAACCCGGCATAGACGGCCATCTGCATGATGGTCTCGACCACTTCCTGCTGGCTGCAGCCCACATTCAGTGCCGCCTGGATATGTACCTTCAGCTGCGGCGCCGCATGGCCCATCGCGGTGAGGGCGGCCACCGTCGCAATCTCGCGGCTTTTGAGGTCCAGCCCGGGGCGGCTGTAGATGTCGCCAAAGGGGAATTCGATCAGGTAATCCGCAAATTCAGGCGCGATGGCGGCCAGGCTGGCCACCACCTGTTCGCCGGCGTGGCCATCGATCTCGCGCAGCTTGTCCAGGCCACGTTGGTAGCGGGTGGTGTCAGCCATGGTTCGGCTCCTTCTTGGGCGTGGCGTTTTTGCGGGGCGGCGCAGAGGCCGCGTTTTCCAGCGCCTGGTAGTGGGCAATCTTGTCTTGCAGCGCCTGGGCGGCTTGCTGCATGGCGCTGATGTCGGCCTGCACCTCGGCCAGATGCGTTTGCAGCATCTGGCGGCGGGCTGGCACGGTAGCATCGCCCGCACTGCGCAGCTGGGCGAACAGGCGCATCTTCTGGATGGGCATGCGGGTGGTGCGCAGGCGCGTCAGAAAGGCGAGCCAGGCCAGGTCGACTGCGGCATAGCGGCGCTGGCCGCCCGCTGCGCGCGTCACCGCGCCTATCAGGCCGATGCGTTCGTAATAGCGCAGCGTATGGGCGCTCAGCCCGGTGCGTTGCGCTGCTTCTTCAATGCTGAGGGGTGGTTCCATGCAGGCATTGTCAAAGTTAGAGCGCACTCCAAGTCAAGCGTAAATGCCGCTTTTGGGCGAAAAAAAACTGTTTGCGCCTGGAGGGCACGCAAACAGCTGGGATGGGCTGGGGGAGAGGTGCAGCGTTTAATGCACGATCACCGGTTGTTGGGCCAGGCCGGTATAGCGGTCCAGCGTGGCCTCGACTTCTTCTTCCGTCGGTGCATTGGCTTGCCAGGCCTGGATTTGCTGGTGGAACATCTCTGCCCAGGCGCCATCCAGGTACAGCTCCTTGCCGCTGCGCTTGTCCACAATCTCAAAACCCTGGCGCTGCAGATGGCGCAGCGGCTCGGTCACGGTGGGGTTGGTGACGGATGCACCGTCATCGGACAGGGGCAGTTCTGGCGTCAGGTGCAACACCACAAATGAGTCCGAGTCGTAAATCATTTGCATGATGTTCCTCCTTGTGAAGTGCAGGTGGTGGCAGTTTGCCGATTTGCAAGCCTGCGTCCACAACCCCGTTGTAGCAGGTTTTGGTGGCATTCCCGGCCATTGGCGGTGTTTTTACAGACAAACGTCGCAAATCAGGGACGTATGGCAAAGGCTTTGTCGTACAGGGCCGGGGAGGGCGTGCTCAGGGCGGGGTGGCCGGCTGGCCATCCACCGTGGCTGCCTGCAGCTGCAGATCGGCGAAATCGCCATTGGACTGGGACAGGCGGATCCGCACCGGCAGGTACTGCAGCGAAGGGGCCAGCCACAGGTGGGCGGTCTGGTCCTGGCCTTTGCGCGGCTGGCGTGTCAGGCGCAATGCCGGGGTGGCACCCGCGGGCAAATCCAGGGTTTCGGGGCCATCGACGACAAAGGTCCAGACCTCCGTGCTGCGTGCGCTGGTGACATTGATCGCGACCGTGCTGCCCGGCGCATAGCGCTCGGGGTTGGCCGCCACCATGCTCGACAGCTGCAGAAAGATCGACAGCCGGTCCTGCACACCCGCGCTGACTGCCTGGGGGTCATCGCCATCGCTGTAGCGGACACGGCCAGTGGCGGCGTCGAGATCGGCGCTGCGCTCCTTGCGCGCCTTGTCGACAAAACGCTGGGGTGCGAGGCCATGGGGGGTGATCTGGCCGCTGCTGGTCTGGCTGCGGCTGCCCATCAGGAAGGCCGACACCTCCTGCTCGGCCTGGTAACGCTGGCCATCGGTCTTGAAGAGCAGTTGCGCCTTGGCCGAGTACTGGAAGCCCTTGGCCGAGCCCTTGGCCTGGAACTGCAGCCGCGCAGAAGGCGGCAGCTTGATCGCCGGCATGGGGCCGGCATAGCCAGGGCTGCCAATGCCTGGGGCGGGTGCGGGTTCGGCCACGGCAGGTGCAGCGGCGTTGGGGGCATCCGCGCCGGGCGGGGAGGGGACCGGGTCGGGGGCAGGGCTGGAGGAATCCTGGCTTGTAACGGCATCGGACGATGGACGCTCGGCAGCGGAGCCGGAGAGGCTGTCGGAGGTGGGCGCCGCGCTGGGCTCTGAAGGTGCGAGCAACTGGTCCAGCGCCGAGGGGGCGGCGGGCGGCGCCTCTGCGTTAACGGGAGGAGCCGTTTCGGCGCTGGCGGCTGCCAGCGTATCGGCAGGGATTTCGGGGGTTTTGGGCCCGACGCTGGCGCGGCTGGTGGGCGCTTGCTGCGGTGGCGCTTTCTGGAGCTGGGGGCGGGGGGCCACAGGGGCCGTTGGGGCAACGCGGGGCCGGGAGGCGGGCGCCGGAGCGGGCGGCGTGGCAACGGGAGGCGGTGGGCTTATCTGCCGCACCTCAAAGCGCAGCTCGTTGGGCGTGCTGCCGGTGATGCGCGCCTTTCTCAGTGCCTCCTCCATCCCGGGCCAGGCCAGCAGCAGCCCGTGGGCGGCCAGCACGGCAAAGGTCAGCAGGATCAGGGGGCGTTGGCGCATGAGACGCTCAGTGTAGTACCAGCTGCGCAGGCCCACAGCGCAGCTGGATTAGGTCTGGCTGCCCCGTTCTGCGGCGTTGTAGCCCAGTTCGTGCGAGAGCTGGGCAGCGATGGCCTGCAGGCCCTGGGCCATCGCACCTTGGGGGGCAGGGTCAAAGGTGGCTTGCGTGCCCAGGCTGGTGATGCCCAGCACCAATTGGCCGCGCGCATCGAAGACGGGGGCGCACAGCGCAGCGACGCTGGGCAGCAAGGTATCGACCACGGAGGCGATGCCTTGGCTGCGCACCTGGGCAAACAGCTGGTGCGCATCGGCAGCGGTCTGCGGCAGGTCGCCGCGCCCGGCCAGGCGGGCCTGCGCCAGTTCACGCTCCAGCGCAGGTTCGGTGCGGGCGGCAGGCAGCCAGGCGCCAAAGCAGCGCCCGGTCGCTGACGAGAGCAGGGGCATCACATCGCCCAGCCGCAGATGGCCGGTGGTGCCATGGGGCGGCTCCTCCCAATGCACGATCGTGGCGCCATGGTTGCCCCAGACCGCCAGCGCCACGGTATGGCCCAGGCCGTCAAGCCAATCGGGCATGCGCTCGCGCGCCAGCCGCACCGCGTCGCTGCGGCGCAGCGCCGCCAGCCCCAGCTGCAAAGCCATCGGGCCCAGGTCATAGCGGGAGGTAGCCGCATCCTGCTTGACCAGACCGCTGCGCTGGTAGCTGACCAGGTAGCGGTGGGCCTTGGCTGCCGGCATTGCAGCGGCATGCGCCAGGTCTTTGAGCGCCAGCGGGCCACGGGCATCCACCAGCGCCTGCAACAGCGCAAACCCCACCTCGACCGACTGAATGCCTGCACGATCCTTGTCCATGGCGCTAGTTTAAGGTATTCTAAATAAAGGAATGCGTTTCACTAATCGTAATTACGCGCATCATTGCAGCAGCGGCGGCGCGCGCAAGCACCATGGCAAGCACCCAGCGCGGAACCAATCTGGCACGATAGAGGCATGTTTGACTGTGAGAAACCGGTATGAAGCTTGCAAGCTATAAAGACGGATCGCGGGACGGCCAGTTGGTCGTCGTCTCGCGCGATCTGCGCACGGCCCATTACGCCTCCGGCATTGCCCATCGCCTGCAACAAGCGCTCGATGACTGGGATTTCTATGCGCCCCAGCTGCAGGATCTGTATGACGCGCTCAATGCCGACCGTGCGCGCCACAGCTTTGACTTCAACCCCGCCCAGTGCATGGCACCGCTGCCACGCGCCTACCAGTGGTTGAGCGGGGCCGCCTATCTGAGCCATGTGGCCTTGCTGCGCCTGGCACCGGGCGAGGAGTTGCCCGCTGCGCTGAAGACCGATCCCTTGGTGTTCCAAGGCGCCAGCGATGCCTTCATCGGCCCGAACGATGACATCGTGGTGGCAAGCGAGGCCATGGGCATCGATTTCTCGGCCGAGCTGGCCATCATCACCGGCGATGTGAAACAGGACACCAACCCGGAAGATGCACTCGACAGCGTGCGCCTGCTGATGCTGGCCAACCCGGTCAGCCTGCGCCAGCTGGAAGCGGCCGAGCGGGACAAGGGCGCCGGACTGGTGCAGAGCAAGCCGGTGACCGCTTTCAGCCCGGTGGCGATTACGCCCGATGAACTGGGCGATGCCTGGCGGGGCGGCAAGGTCCATCTGGCCTTGCAGACCAGCTGGAACGGCCGCAAGGTCGGCATGTGCGATGCAGGCCCGGAAATGGGCTTTCACTTTGGCCAGCTGATCGCCCATGCCGCCAAGACGCGCCACCTGCGCGCCGGCACCGTGCTGGGCAGCGGCACCGTCAGCAACAGCGGCGCCGAAAAGCATGGCCGCATGGACTGGCCCAAGGGCTATGGCTGCATCGCTGAAAAGCGCAGCATGGAAGCGCTGCAAAAAAGCAAGAGCCAGACCGGCTTCATGCAGTTTGGCGACACGGTGCGTATCGAGATGAAGGGCAAGGACGGCAACAGCCTGTTTGGTGCGATCGACCAGAATGTGGCGTCGCTCTACCAGGTGCAGGCCGATGCCGAGGCTGCGCCGGAGGCCACTGCATGACGACCCGGCTGCATGCTCGCGGGCAGCGGCGGCCACGGCCGCTGCAGCGCCGCGCTTGCAGCCATGCAGGCAGCGCGACGGCCTTATTCGGGCAGGCTGGTCTGGCGCGCGTGCTGCAGCAGGCGGTCCAGCAGCACGCTGAGCTGCTCACGCTCGTCAACGGTCAAGGCCGACAGGATCTCTTCGTTACGGCGGGCAATGACCACCATCACCTTGTCCCAGTATTCACAGCCCTTGGGCGTGAGGCTGAGCACCACACCGCGCCCATCGACTTCGCTGGCCTGCTTGAGCACCAGGCCCTGCTCGACCAGCGCCTGGGTGGAGCGGCTGGCCTGGGCCTTGTTCAGGTTGGCGCGCATCGCCAGGTCATTGACCGACAAGGGGTGGAACGCGCCAATCGCTGCCAGGCAGCGGGCCTCGCTGATAGGAATGCCCACCTCCTCCTCGTACACCATCTGGGTGGTGCGGTCGGTGATCTTGGCCAGCGCATGCAGGCGGTGGGTATAGGTACGGTCCAGCGGCGTGTTCAACGCGTCTCCTTGGTTGGCTATGGGTGCTGGCTGGGAAAACAGCTACCGCGACTATGTCACGGAGCCCCGCTTTGCGGAAGCGCCCAGCTTGCGCCCGTGTCTGGTGTTTTCCCTAGGAATTCGCCCCCGAGGATTCGCGCGGTCCCAGCGCGCCGCCGGCAAGGTCTGCACCGGGATCGCCCTCAACCCAACAATGACTGACAGGAGATACGCATGCGCAGTGTGAATGCCGAGCCCCGGCACTATATGACAGGTTTTGCCAATGAATGGGCGACCGAGGCCGAGCCGGGCGCCTTGCCGGTAGGGCGCAACTCGCCGCAGGTGGCGCCGCTGGGCCTGTATGCCGAGCAGCTGTCGGGCACGGCGTTCACCGCGCCGCGCCACAGCAACCGCCGCAGCTGGCTCTACCGCATCCGGCCCGGCGCCATGCACGAGCCCTTTGCGCCGCTGGACCTGCCGCGCTGGAAAAGCCATGCCACCGGCGGCTTTGACGAGGTGCCCACGCCCCCCAACCAGCTGCGCTGGGATCCGCTGCCGCCGCCCGATGCGCCCTGCGATTTTCTGCAGGGCATCGTCAGCATGGCCGGCAATGCCGCCTGCGGCATCCACCTGTATGCGGCCAACCGCAGCATGGAAGGCCGCTACTTCTACAACGCCGATGGCGAGCTGCTGATCGTGCCCCAGCAAGGGCGCCTGCAGATTGCCACCGAGCTGGGCACCCTGGAGGTGGAGCCGCAGGAGATCTGCGTGGTACCCCGGGGCGTGCGCTTTGCGGTGCAGCTGCTTGACGGCACAGCGCGCGGCTATGTCTGTGAAAACTACGGCGAGCTGCTCAAGCTGCCCGACCTGGGCGTGATCGGCTCCAACGGCCTGGCCAACCCGCGTGATTTCCAGACGCCGGTGGCCGCCTATGAGGACAAGGAAGGTGATTTCGAGCTGGTGGCCAAGCTGCGCGGCCACTTCTGGTCGGCGCGCATCGGCCATTCGCCGCTCGATGTGGTGGCCTGGCATGGCAACTATGCGCCCTACAAATACGACCTGCGCCGCTTCAACACGATCGGCTCGATCAGCTACGACCATCCCGATCCGTCGATCTTTCTGGTGCTGCAGTCGCCTACCGCGCTGCCGGGCGTGGATGCGCTGGACTTTGTCATCTTCCCGCCGCGCGTGCTGGTGGCGCAGGACACCTTCCGTCCGCCCTGGTTCCACCGCAATTTCGCCAGCGAGTTCATGGGCCTGATCGAGGGCGCCTACGACGCCAAGGCCGAGGGCTTTGTGCCCGGCGGCGCGTCGCTGCACAACTGCATGAGTGGCCACGGCCCCGATGCCGAGACCTTCGACAAGGCCAGCAAGGCCGACACGCACAAGCCGCACTATATCGACAACACGATGGCGTTCATGTTCGAGACCCCGGCTGTCATCCAGCCCACCGCCTATGCGCTGCAGACGGTCCAGCTCCAGCATGAGTACTACCGTTGCTGGCAAGGGCTGCAAAAGCACTTCAAACCGCAAGGCAAGGCCTGAGACCGTCGACATGTTCCACCGCCGCCAAGGCCACCGAAACCGATCCGCAGCGGGCGCAGACCGCATGTTCGCCCGCTGCCACCCCACAGGAGACACCCACGCATGACCCGACTCAACGAAACCCACGACCCCGCACTGCAAAGCTGGGTCAGCACTGCCCAGGCCGCTGGCAGTGATTTTCCGCTGCAGAACCTGCCGTTTGCCAGCTTCCGCCGCCAAGGCAGCCAGGAAGCCTGGCGCGGCGGCGTCGCCATTGGCGACCAGATTGTCGACCTGCAGGCGCTGGCCGCCAGCGGCAGCCTGAGCGGCGATGCGCAGCGCGCCGCTGAGGCGGGCGCGCAGGAATCGCTGAACGCCTTGATGGCGCTGGGCCCTCAGGCCTGGAGCGCGCTGCGCCTGGCGCTGTCGCGCGGCCTGCGCGTGGGCGCGGCCGAGCAGGCGCAGTGGCAGGGCTTGCTGGTGCCGCAGGCGCAGGCGGCCTACCAGCTGCCCGCGCGGATCGGCGATTACACCGATTTCTACACCTCCATCCACCACGCCACCAATATCGGCAAGCAGTTCCGCCCGGACAACCCCCTGCTGCCCAACTACCAATGGGTGCCCATCGGCTACCACGGCCGCTCGTCGAGCATCGTGGTCTCGGGCACCTCGTTCAAGCGCCCGGTGGGCCAGACCAAGGCGCCCGATGCAGCGGTGCCGGCGGTCAAGGCCAGCGCCCGCATGGATATCGAGCTGGAAATGGGCATCTTCGTAGGCCCGTCCAATGCACTGGGCGAGCCCGTCAGCATCGGCGAAGCCGAGGACCATGTGTTTGGCCTGTGCCTGCTCAATGACTGGTCGGCGCGCGACATCCAGCCCTGGGAATACCAGCCGCTGGGCCCGTTTCTGTCGAAGAACTTTGCCTCCACCCTCTCCCCCTGGGTGGTGACCCTGGAGGCGCTGGCACCCTACCGCGTGGCCTTTGCCCGCCCCGAAGGCGATCCGCAGCCGCTGCCCTACATGGACAGTGCGCACAACCGCGAGGCCGGCGCCTTCGACATCGCGCTGGCGGTGGACCTGCAGACCTCCAAGATGCGCGCCGCCGGTGAAAAGGCCGTGCAGATCACCCAGTCCAACTACCGCCACGCGTACTGGACGGTGGCGCAGCTGGTGGCCCACCACACCGTCAACGGCTGCAACCTGCAGCCCGGTGACCTGCTGGGCACCGGCACCCTGTCGGGCCCGAGCCTGGACCAGGCGGCCGCGCTGATCGAGCTGACCGTTGGCGGCAAGCAGCCGCTGACCCTGCCCAATGGCGAGACCCGCACCTGGCTGGAAGATGGCGACGCCGTGGTGCTGCGCGGCTGGTGCGAGCGGCCCGGCGCTGCCCGCATCGGCTTTGGCATCTGCGAAGGCCAGATGCTGCCGGCGCGCACGCTCTAAGCGACAGCTGCCTGGCTGGGGGCCGGTGGACAATGCACCAGGCCCCGGCACCACAGAGACAACAACGATTACCAACAGGAGACAACACCATGCCCACCCCTTTTTCCCTGCGCCAGCTGCTGGCTGCCGCTGCGCTGGCCTTGCCGGCGCTGAGCCAGGCTGCCTACCCCGAGCGTCCCATTGAATGGGTCGTGCCCTATGCGGCCGGCGGCGGCTCCGATGTGGTCGCCCGCGTCGTGGCCGAGCCGATGGCCAAGGCCCTGGGCCAGTCCATCATCATCCTCAACAAGCCCGGCGCGGCCACCAATATCGGTGCCGACTACGCGGCGCGCGCCAAACCCGATGGCTACACCCTTCTGACGGGCGACACCGGCACCCTGGCGGCCAACGCCTTTCTGTACCAAAAGCTCAGCTACAGCGCCGAGAAGGACTTTGCGCCGGTCGGCATGCTGGTGCGCTTTCCGCTGATCCTGGTCGTCAACCCCAAGCTGCCGGTCAAGAACCTGGCCGAGTTCAGCGCCTGGGCCAAGGCCCAGCAGGGCGGCGTCAGCTATGCCACGCCGGGTGCGGGCTCCCCCCACCACCTGGCGACCGAGATTTTCAAGGAACAGGCCAAACTGAGCCTGGTGCATGTGCCCTACAAGGGCGCAGCGCCTGCGGTGCAGGATGTGCTGGGCGGCCAGGTGCCCTTCATGTTTGTCGACTCGGTGGCGGGCTTTCAGAACATCCAGGCTGGCAAGCTGCGCCCCATCGGCATTGCGACACCGCAGCGCTCCAAGGTGTTTCCGGACGTGCCCACCCTCGATGAGCAGGGCCTGAAAGGCTTTGAAGCCTATGCCTGGCAGGGCCTGGTGGTCCCCAAGGCCACGCCGCAAGACCGTGTCAACCGCTTGAGCGAGCAATTGCAGGCCACGTTGAAGGACCCGGCCGTGGTCAAGCGCCTCGAAGACATGGGGCTGGAGGTGACGCCAACGAGCCGCAGCGAGATGGATAAATTCCTCGTCACAGAGCGTAATAAGCTGGGTCCAGTGATAAAAACCAACAATATTCAATTAGATTAGTTAAAAATTGTGGAATTGCGTTAAAATCGAAGCGCCAGTTGGTTAACCATTCGGGTTAAAAAAGTTAAGTCACCAAGCGCGATGTCCTAGACATCGCGCTTTTTTTGTGCCCGCGCTCTTTCGGCCCTGGGGCTGACGCCTGCGCGATAGGGCAGCCGCCCGCACTGGCGCATGCTGGGCCGTGTTTGACTTCGATGGAACCCCTCCCATGGCCGTAGCCCTCCCCCAGATTCTGGCGTTTGACGTCTTTGGCACGGTCGTCGACTGGCACGGCAGCATCCAGCGCGAGATGGCCGAGCGCCATCCGCAGGTGGATGGCGACGCCTTTGCACTGGCCTGGCGCAAGGGCTACCAGCCGGCGATGGACCTGGTGCGCCAGGGCCAGCTGGGCTGGACCCGTATGGATGCGTTGCACCGCCGCATTCTGGACGGCATCCTGCCGCAGTTTGGGCTGGACGGCATGCCCGAGGCCGAGCGCGCCGCGCTCAACCGGGTCTGGCACCGATTGGCGCCCTGGCCCGATGCCGTCGCCGGCCTGCAGCGGCTCAAAAGCCGGTTTGTCATCACGCCGCTGTCCAACGGCAATATTGCGTTGCTGACCCACATGGCCAAGAACGCAGGGCTGCCGTGGGATTGTGTTTTGTCGGCGGAGGTGTTCCAGGCGTACAAGCCGGATCCCCGGGCGTACCTCGGCGTGGCGGATGTTTTTGGGGTGGAGCCTGCTTCGGTCATGCTGGTCGCCGCGCACCACAGTGATTTGGCGGCGGCGCGGGGGTGTGGGTTGCAGACGGCTTATGTCCAAAGGCCCCATGAATATGGGGCCAACCAGCCCAAAGATGTGACCCCCCAACCCGACAACACCTATCACTGTCGTGATTTGTTGGATCTGGCGGATCAGTTGGGGTGTTGAGGTCTTGTGCTGTTTTGGGGTCGGGTCCGTTAGTCGTGCTGAGGCGCCGATATAGGGCCTGATCCTTCGTTGCGCAGGCTTGCCATACAGGCGTACTGTCTGCGCCTGCTACGCCTTTTCAGGTTGTTTTATGGGGTGGCATTGGGCTGCTAATCGTGCGGGGGCGCCGATATAGGGCCTGATCCTTCGTTGCGCAGGCTTGCCGTACAGG
>NZ_JBGTYN010000031.1:0-50430 GCF_041730275.1 Comamonas sp. SY3
CTATCCGCGAAGGCGGCCGTACCGTGGGCGCTGGCGTGGTTGCCAAGATCATTGCTTAATTCTTAGAACAACTGGGAATTAACCATGTCCAAGCAAAAAATTCGCATCCGCCTGAAGGCTTTCGATTACAAGTTGATCGACCAGTCCGCTGCTGAAATCGTTGAAACCGCCAAGCGCACCGGCGCGATTGTCAAGGGTCCCGTGCCCCTGCCAACCCGCATGAAGCGTTTCGACATTCTGCGTTCGCCCCACGTGAACAAGACCTCGCGTGACCAGCTGGAAATCCGCACCCACCAACGCCTGATGGACATTGTCGATCCTACCGACAAGACCGTTGACGCGCTGATGAAGCTGGACCTGGCTGCCGGCGTGGACGTCGAAATCAAACTGCAATAAGGCCTTAAAGCCACACCTCCGGGTGTGGCTGCTTGTCCTTTCTGACGCGAACTTGCCTATTTGGGAAGTTCGCGTTAGAATTTATGGCTTCGTGATCTATACATTCAATTTGCCTGGCATTTTGGTGGTAAGAGGCGAAGTTTTTATTAACCTTCTTTCGTGCCGATGGCGTCAAACCCAGGGGCAACACCGAGCCAATTGCAGTTTCGGTGGCGGAAGTTTTGGAGCAACAAATGAGTCAAAGCAACTCCCTCGGGTTGCTGGGCCGTAAGGTAGGCATGATGCGCCTGTTCACGGATGACGGCGATGCAGTGCCTGTCACCGTGGTGGATGTGTCTAACAACCGCGTGACCCAGGTCAAAACCCAAGAGAACGACGGCTACGTGGCCCTGCAGGTCACCTTTGGTCAACGCCGCGCTTCGCGCGTGACCAAGCCAGCCGCTGGCCACCTGGCCAAGGCAGGCGTGGAAGCTGGTGAAATCACCCAGGAATTCCGCGTTGAAGCTGACACCGCCGGCAAGTACGCCGCAGGTGCATCCTTGCCAGTGACCGAGATCTTCGCAGTGGGCCAAAAGGTCGACGTGCAAGGTACCTCGATCGGTAAGGGCTACGCCGGTACCATCAAGCGTCACAACTTCAAGTCGCAACGTGCTTCTCACGGTAACAGCCGTTCGCACAATGTTCCCGGCTCGATCGGTATGGCACAAGACCCAGGTCGCGTGTTCCCCGGTAAGCGCATGACCGGTCACATGGGCGATGAGACCGTGACTACCCAGAATCTCGACGTGGTTCGCATCGACGAAGCCCGTCAACTGCTGCTGATCAAGGGCGCAATCCCCGGTTCGAAGAATGGCTTCGTGACCGTGCGTCCTGCTGTCAAGGCAGCTGCTAAAGGAGCGAACTAATGAAGCTCGAACTCCTGAACGAACAAGGTAAGGCAGCCTCCCAAGTGGACGCTCCTGAGACCGTGTTTGGTCGCGATTTCAATGAAGACCTGATTCACCAGATCATCGTTGCTTACCGCGCCAACGGCCGTCAAGGCACACGCGCTCAAAAGGACCGCGAACAAGTCCGTCACACCACCGCCAAGCCTTTCAAACAAAAGGGTACTGGCCGTGCACGTGCTGGTATGTCGTCTTCGCCTCTGTGGCGTGGCGGCGGTCGCATCTTCCCGAATCTGCCTGATGAAAACTTCACGCAGAAGATCAACAAGAAGATGTACCGTGCCGGTATGGCATCCATCTTCTCGCAGCTGGCCCGTGAAGGCCGCCTGGCTGTGGTTGATTCGCTGACGGTTGATTCGCCCAAGACCAAGGTGCTGGCTGACAAGTTCAAGTCCATGAACCTGGACTCGGTGATGGTGATCGCCGACGAAGTGGACGAAAACCTGTACCTCGCTTCGCGCAATCTGAAGAATGTGTTCGTGGTCGAGCCACGTTACGCTGATCCAGTGTCGCTGGTGCAATTCAAGAAAGTGCTCGTTACCAAGGGCGCTCTCGACAAACTCAAGGAGATGTTCGCATGAGCCGTGTGAACCCTACTCCCGCCGAACGCAAGTTCGACGAAGGTCGTCTGATGCAAGTGCTGGTCGCTCCTATCGTGTCCGAAAAGGCCACGCTGGTTGCTGAAAAGTCCAACGCTGTGACATTCAAGGTGCTGCAGAACGCCACCAAGCCCGAGATCAAGGCCGCTGTTGAGCTGCTGTTCAAGGTCGAAGTGAAGGGCGTGTCTGTGGTGAACACCAAGGGCAAGACCAAGCGCTTTGGCAAGACCATTGGCCGCCGCGACAACGTTCGCAAGGCTTATGTGCTGCTCAAGCCAGGTCAAGAGCTGAACCTCTCTGGGGAGGCTGCGTAATCATGGCTGTTATTAAGCTCAAACCAACTTCGCCCGGCCAGCGCCATGTGGTGAAGGTGACCCGTGGCCATCTGCACAAGGGCGAAGGTTTCGCTCCTCTGCTGGAACCTCAGTTCCAAAAGGCAGGCCGCAACAACAACGGTCACATCACTACCCGTCACAAGGGCGGTGGTCACAAGCACCACTACCGTGTGGTGGACTTCAAGCGCACCAAGGACGGTATCCCCGCCAAGGTTGAGCGTATTGAATACGATCCAAACCGTACCGCTCACATCGCTCTGGTGTGCTACGCAGACGGCGAGCGTCGCTATGTGATCGCTCCGCGTAACCTGGAAGTGGGCGCAACCATCATCAGTGGCTCTGAAGCACCGATCCGCGTGGGTAACACCCTGCCGATCCGCAACATCCCTGTGGGTTCGACCATTCACTGCATCGAGCTGAAGATCGGCGCTGGCGCACAAATCGCCCGTTCCGCTGGTACCTCGGCTACCCTGCTGGCTCGCGAAGGCGTTTACGCCCAAGTGCGTATGCGTTCGGGCGAAGTTCGCAAGATCCATATCGAATGCCGTGCAACCATCGGTGAAGTCGCCAACGAAGAACACAGCCTGCGCCAACTGGGCAAGGCCGGTGTCAAGCGTTGGATGGGTATTCGTCCTACCGTCCGCGGTGTGGTGATGAACCCTGTCGATCACCCACACGGTGGTGGTGAAGGCAAGACCGGTGAAGGCCGTCACGCAGTTGACCCATGGGGCAATCTGACGAAGGGCTACCGTACCCGTAACAACAAGCGCACACAGACCATGATCGTGTCGCGCCGTAAGAAGTAAGGGGTAGCAAATGACTCGTTCTCTTAAAAAGGGTCCGTTTGTTGACCATCACTTGCTGGCAAAGGTCGAAAAGGCCATCGCCACCAAGGACAAGAAACCAGTGAAGACCTGGTCGCGTCGCTCCATGGTTCTGCCCGATTTCATCGGTCTGACCATCGCCGTGCACAACGGCAAGCAACACGTACCGGTATATGTAACCGACCAGATGGTGGGCCACAAGCTCGGCGAATTCGCCCTGACGCGCACCTTCAAGGGTCACCCCGCTGATAAAAAAGCGAAACGATAAGGAGTAGACCATGTCTGAAACACGTGCAGTCCTCCGCGGCGTTCGCCTGTCGGTTGACAAAGGCCGTCTGGTTGCGGATCTGATTCGCGGCAAGAAGGTTGACCAAGCTCTGAACATTCTCGAATTCACGCAGAAAAAAGCTGCTGTGATCGTCAAGAAGGTTCTGGAGTCCGCTATCGCCAACGCTGAGCACAACGACGGCGCTGACATCGACGAACTGAAGGTCAAGACCATCTTCGTTGAGCAAGGCACCACGCTCAAGCGTTTTACCGCTCGCGCCAAGGGCCGCGGCAACCGCATCAGCAAGCCTACCTGCCACATTTATGTGACCGTGGGTAACTGAGGCCTAAAGGAAGAACATGGGACAAAAAATCCATCCTACCGGCTTCCGTCTGGCGGTCAGCCGTAACTGGTCTAGCCGCTGGTACGCAAGCAACCGTGATTTCGCCGGCATGCTGGCCGAAGACATCAAGGTTCGTGAGTACCTGAAAGAGAAGCTGAAGAACGCTGCCGTGGCACGCGTTCTGATCGAGCGTCCTGCCAAGAACGCCCGTATCACCATTTACTCGGCTCGTCCTGGTGTGGTGATCGGCAAGAAGGGTGAAGACATCGAGGCCCTGAAGAAGGAACTCGCTGCTCGCCTGGGCGTGCCAGTCGCTGTGAACATCGAAGAAGTGCGCAAGCCTGAAATCGATGCCCAGCTGATCGCTGACTCGATCACCCAGCAGCTCGAAAAGCGTATCCAGTTCCGTCGCGCCATGAAGCGTGCGATGCAGAACGCGATGCGTCTGGGCGCTCAAGGTATCAAGATCATGTCGTCGGGCCGTCTGAACGGTATCGAAATCGCACGTACCGAGTGGTACCGCGAAGGCCGTGTGCCACTGCACACCCTGCGCGCCGACATCGATTACGGCACCTCCGAAGCCAAGACCACCTACGGTGTGATCGGCGTGAAGGTGTGGGTCTACAAGGGTGACACTCTGGGTCGTAACGATCTGCCAGCCGCAGAAACGCCACGTCCTGAAGAAGAGCGTCGTCCACGTGGTCCTCGTCGTGACAACCGCAATGGCGATCGTCCATCGCGTGGCCCTCGTCGCCCCGCTGGTGGTAACACGGCTCCTGCAGACGGTAGCGACAAGCCCGCCGGCGCTGGTGCTGATTCCGTTAAGCGCGTTCGCAAGACTGACGCGCCCGCTACAGCAGCGGACGGTAAAGGAGAATAACTATGCTGCAACCTGCTCGCCGCAAATACCGCAAGGAGCAAAAGGGTCGCAACACTGGTATCGCAACCCGTGGCAACACGGTAGCGTTCGGTGATTTCGGCCTGAAATGCACGGACCGTGGCCGCCTGACGGCCCGCCAGATCGAGGCTGCACGTCGTGCAATCTCCCGTCACGTCAAGCGTGGCGGCCGTATCTGGATCCGCGTGTTCCCTGACAAGCCAATCTCGACCAAGCCAGCCGAAGTCCGTATGGGTAACGGTAAGGGCAACCCAGAGTACTACGTGGCTGAAATTCAGCCCGGTAAGATGGTGTTCGAAATCGTTGGCGTGCCCGAAGAACTGGCCCGCGAAGCGTTCCGCCTGGCTGCTGCCAAGCTGCCGCTGCGCACCACGTTCGTTACCCGTCAGCTTGGCGCTTAAATTCAGGAGAAATCGATATGACGAAAGCTGCTGAACTGCGCCAAAAAGACGTTGCTGGCCTGGAAGCCGAGATCAAGTCCTTGCAAAAGGCCCACTTTGGTCTGCGCATGCAAAAGGCAACGCAACAACTGGGTAACACCGCCACCATCAAGGCTACCCGCCGCGATGTGGCACGTGCCAAGACCATTCTTGCTGAAAAGCAAGCCGCCAAGTAATAGGAGCCGACATGACGGAAGCTAAAAAATCCCTCAAGCGCACCTTGATTGGCAAGGTGGTCAGCGATAAGCGTGAAAAGACCGTGACCGTTCTGGTAGAACGCCGCGTGAAGCACCCCATCTACGACAAGATCATGATCAAGTCCAGCAAGTACCACGCCCACGACGAAAAGGGCGAGTACAACACGGGCGATACCATCGAGATCACCGAGAGCCGTCCGCTCTCCAAGACCAAGAACTGGGTCGCTACCCGCTTGGTGCAAAAGGCTGCTTTGGTTTAAGTCTTTTGCGACTTGTACCAACGTAACTTCAAAAACGACCCACAATCTGTGGGTCGTTTTTTTATGCCCGTTTTGGCCGCCCGGCCTGCGGGTTCTCTGCCTGATGGGCAATTTTCAAGGAGTACACCATGATCAAAGTTGGCGATTCGCTTCCCGCTGCAACCCTGAGCGAGTTTGTGGCAGTGGAAGGCAATGGCTGCAGCCTGGGCCCCAATGCCTTTGATGTGACCAAGGAAGCGGCTGGCAAGACCATCGCTTTGTTTGCGGTGCCCGGTGCATTCACGCCGACCTGCTCTGCCAAGCATTTGCCCGGTTACGTGGAAAAGGCCGAGGCCTTCAAGGCCGCCGGCGTGGACGAAATCTGGTGCCTGTCGGTCAACGACGCCTTTGTGATGGGCGCCTGGGGCAAGGACCAGCACACCGAAGGCAAGGTGCGCATGATTGGCGACGGCGATGCCGCCTTTGCCAAGGCCACCGGCCTGACCCTGGACCTGAACGGCAAGGGCCTGGGCCTGCGCAGCAACCGCTACTCGATGCTGGTCAAGGACGGCAAGGTCGTGCAGCTGAACGTGGAAGCCCCTGGCCAGTTCACGGTCAGCGATGCCGACACCATCCTGGCCCAAGCCAAGCAGGCTTGAGCCCCATCCGGGCCGCTGCGTTGCCGCTAGGCGCTGCAGGGCCGGGTCTGAACGCACAAAAGCACGCCCAGGCGTGCTTTTTTTGTGGCCGCTGGTCCATCGCGCAGCCTGCGCTGCGGTGCGGCGCGCGCACGGTCGTCAGGGATGGACGTCCGCCTTCAGGTAATGCGTGCCAGCGACGGGGTTGTGGTAGTAGGGCGGAATCTCTTCAAAGCCGAAATCGGCGTAGAGCGCGCGCGCCGACTCCATGCTGTCCAGCGTATCGAGCAGGATGCAGTCATAGCCCAGCCGGATGGCGCTGGCCATCGTGTAGTCGACCAGCTGGCGGCCCAGGCCAAAGCCGCGGAAGGCCTTGCGCACGTAGAGGCGCTTCATCTCGCAGGCATTGCTGTAGTCCACATCATCCAGCGGCCGCAGTGCGCAGCAACCGGCGACGGAACCCTCGACCAGGGCGAGTACAAGGTCGCCCCGGGGCTCGCCATATTCGCCGGGCAAGTCGGCCAGTTCATCCTCAAAACCCTGGAAACCCAGATCAATATCCAGTGATTGGGCATATTCCCGGAAGATCTCGCGGGTCACCGCAAGCTCTTCCGGTGTGGTGGGGTGCAGGAGCGTTATCTCAGGTCGGTCCACAGCGGCGGCGCTTAGTCAAGGAATGCGCAGTGTAGCGCCCGCGCCATCGCAGTCACCATCGAAAAACCGCCTGTCGAAGGCGGTTTTCCCGGTGGCAGGCGGCTGGCTCGGCACTGGTTCAGGTCTCGGCCAGCAGCTTGTCGATCAGCTTGTGCAGCTCATCGAAGTTGGGCGCACCCACATAGCGTTTGACCACCTGGCCCTGCTTGTTGACGACAAAGGTCGTCGGGGTGAGCTGGATGTCGCCCCAGTCCTTCGCAATCTGGCCGGTGTTGTCGATCGCGACCTTGAACGGCAGCTTGCGCGACTGGGCAAAGTTGACGACATAGCTCGGTGGGTCGTAATGCATGGCCACCGCCAGCGTGTCGTAGCCCCGGTCCTTGTACTTGTCGTAGGTCTTGACGATCTCGGGCATCTCCGCGACGCAAGTGGTGCAGCTGGTGGCCCAGAAGTTCACCAGGGTGACCTTGCCCTTCATGTCAGCGGTGGTCTGGGTGCTGCCGTTGAGCAGCACAAAGCGGCTCTCGGGTGCGGCCGCCTTCCCGGTGCCCTGGTAGACAAAGGCACCGATGCCCAGCGCCGCAGCGATGGCCAGCGCGGTAAAGACGGTGGTGGTGGTTTTTCTGGACATGGTGCTCGGAGTCAAAGCCGTGCCGAAAGTTCGGCGTTGTGGCCATTATGCGACCCTGGCTGCAGGCAGGCGCAGCGCAACGGCCCTACCTGCGCGTCTGGCTTGACCATCGCAGTGCGGTGCCCATAATGGCCGGATGCCCCTGGCCCGCTGCCTGATCCTCTCCACCGCGTTGCTGCTGGCCGCCTGCAGCCCGGCGCTGAACTGGCGCGTCGTGGCCCTGGCCGATGCGCCGCTGGACCTGCTGCTGCCCTGCAAGCCTGACCGTGCAGTGCGCGATGTGGTCTGGGGCACACAGACCTTGGCGGTGTCGATGGTGGGCTGCCAGGCCGAGGGGGCGACCTATGCACTGGCCCATGTGGCCCTGGCACTGCCGCAGGATGCATCCGCGGTGATGGCGGACTGGCAAAAGGCGTTGCACCAGCAGCTGCAGATGGCCGATGCCTGGCAGCCGCTGCCGGGACAGAACCTGGTGTTGCCCGGTACGTTGGAGCTGCCGCAGGCACGCCAGGTGCAGTGGCAGGGCCGCAACGGCACGGGCCAGGCGGTGTATGCGAATGCGCGCTGGTTTGCGCGCACCGAAGGGCCGCAGGTGCGGGTCTACCAGGCCCTGGTGCTGTCCGCTGCGCCTTTGGCGGACGGGGCGCTGCAGAGCTTTGTCAAAGGGCTGCAACTGCGTTAGGGTGGGAGCGCGCCAGCCCGGGCGTTGGGCTAAGCAACACTACCAATGTTGCAGTGCCGCAAAATCGCTACACTGGCAGAGGGCGCGGCTGGGCCGGTATCGCCGCCAGTGGGGCGCCTCTTCACAGAACTTCTTGTATTTTGATTTGATGAGCAACCGGATACTGTTGATCGCCCATGCACCGCTGGCCCAGGCGCTGGCGCAATGCGCCGCGCATGTGTTCCCCGACAGCGGCGAGCACCTGATGGCGCTGGATGTGCCTGCCAGCGCCGATCCGGTGGCCTGCCTGGAGGAGGCGCAGGCCATGCTCGACCACAGCCACAGCGGCCCGGTGCTGGTGCTCAGCGACGTGTTCGGTGCGACCCCGCATAATATTGCCCAGGAATTGGCCAAGCGCCGTGCATCCACCCGGCTGGTGGCCGGTGTCAACCTGCCGATGCTGCTGCGCGCGCTGTGCTATCGCCAGGAAGCGCTCGACAGCCTCGTGGCCCGGGCCATCGCAGGGGGCAGCCAGGGCATCATGCAGGTGACGCAGACCACGCCACAGAACCAGAATATCCGAGCACATGATCAAGACCGCAGTCACCATCAGCAATAAACTGGGCCTGCACGCCCGCGCGTCGGCCAAGCTCACCAAGCTCGCCGGCAGCTTTGCCTGCGAGGTCTGGATCACGCGGGGCGAACGCCGCGTCAACGCCAAAAGCATCATGGGTGTGATGATGCTGGCCGCTGGTATCGGCACCGAGGTGACCATCGAAACCGATGGCGCCGATGAGCAGCAGGCAATGGATGCGCTGCTGGCCCTCATCAACGACAAGTTCGGCGAAGGCGAATAAGGCGCCGCCCGGCGTCTGCAGCGGCGCAGCGCAGGCTTGCTTGTCGCGCCAGGCGCTCTGCTGCCTGCCGCTGCTGGGCAGCGGCCCGCGTTGCACAGGTATGCGCCGCGCTTTGCCTGAACGCCTACCTTTGCCCCGCGCTTTACCGGCCCCGTGCTTGTACAGTCTTCTGAGACAGGCGTATAAATCAGCTTGGCGCACCAGCGCGCCAGCGAAGAGGAAGTTCCGCATGACATTTGCCATCCATGGAATCGCAGTGGCCCGGGGGATTGCCATTGGCCGGGCAGTCATGGCAGCGTCCAGCCACCTGGAGGTCACCCATTACCTGATCGAGCCCGACCAGGTGGCGCGCGAGATCGAGCGCGTGCGCAAGGGACGGCTGGCGGTAATCGAAGAGCTGCAGCGCCTGCGCGGCGACCTGGGCGTCGATGCCCCGCAGGAGCTGGAGCCGCTCTTGGATGTGCACCTGATGCTGGTGCAGGATGACATGCTGTCCTCGGGCGTGCGCCAGCTGATCAGCGAACGCCTCTACAACGCCGAATGGGCGCTGACCGCGCAGCTGGAGCTGCTGTGCCGCCAGTTCGACGAGATGGACGACGAGTACCTGCGTGAGCGCAAAGGCGACCTGGAACAGGTGGTGGAGCGGGTGCTGCGCCATATGCGCGGTGTCTCCAGCCCGGTGGCCGCACCGGTCAGCACGCCGCCGGGCGGGCAGGCGGGGCAGCACGACTGGGTGGCCGATGAGCGCGATGCGCCGATGGTGCTGATCGCCAATGACCTCTCGCCCGCCGACATGCTGCAGTTTAAGCAAAGCGTGTTTGCCGGCTTTGTCACGGCGGTGGGCGGCAAGACCAGCCATACCGCCATCGTTGCGCGCAGCATGGACATTCCGGCCGTCGTGGGTGCACGCACGGCCAGCCAGCTCATCCGCGCCGATGACTGGGTCATCATCGACGGCGATGCCGGTGAGGTGATTGTCGACCCGTCGCCCATCCTGCTGGAGGAGTACCGTTTCAAGCAGCGCCAGATGCGGCTGGAGCGCGAGCGCCTCTCGCGCCTGCGCGATACGCCGTCGATCACCCTCGATGGTGAGCGCGTCGAGCTGCTGGCCAACATCGAGCAGCCCGGTGATGGCCCGGCCGCCGTGAAGGCCGGCGCCGTGGGCGTGGGGTTGTTCCGGACCGAATTTCTCTTCATGGGGCGCAGTGGCAAGGTACCCGATGAAGAAGAACAGTACCGCGCCTACCGCGAGGCGCTCGAAGGCATGCAGGGCATGCCGGTCACGATCCGCACCTTGGACGTGGGTGCCGACAAGCCGCTGGACAAGGCCCAGCCCAAGGACTACTACCTCAACCCGGCACTGGGCCTGCGCGCCATCCGCTTCAGCCTGGCCGACCCGGACATGTTCCGCACGCAGTTGCGTGCCATCCTGCGCGCGGCGGCCCATGGCCCGGTGCAGTTGCTGTTCCCGATGCTGGCCCATGTGAGCGAGATCAAGCAGACACTGGCACTGGTGGAGCAGGCCTCGCAGGAGCTGCGCGAGCGCCAAGTGCCCCAGGGCATGGTCAAGCTGGGCGCGATGATCGAGATACCGGCTGCGGCGCTGACGGTGCGCACCTTTTTGAAGTACTTCGATTTCCTGTCGATCGGCACGAATGACCTGATCCAGTACACCTTGGCCATTGACCGGGCCGACGAGGCGGTATCGCAGCTCTACGACCCCTTTCACCCCGCCGTGCTGCGCCTGGTGGCCGAGGTCATCCAGGCGGCCAATGCGGCGGGCAAGGATGTCTGCGTCTGCGGTGAAATGGCGGGCGATACCGCCATGACCCGCCTGCTGCTGGGCCTGGGGCTGCGCAGCTTCTCGATGCAGCCCGCGCAGATCCTGGCCATCAAGCAGCAGGTGCTGCGCGCCGACACGCGGCGCCTGGTGGGCTGGGCCCAGCAGGTGGTGGATGCCGAGAACCCGGCGGATCTGCTGGAGAGCTGAAGCCTTCGCAGCGCTTACTCTGCCGGCGTGCGAAAGCGGCTGCGGTACTGGCCCGGCGTGGTGCCCAGCTGGCGGCGAAAAGCGCGGTGCAGCGTATCGGTGGTCTTGAAGCCGCAGGTCCCGGCCACCTGCTCCAGGGAGGCATCGGTGGCCTCCAGCTGCTGGCGGGCCGCCTCCACCCGCGCAGCTTCCAGGTAGGCCGCCGGTGTCATGCCCAGCTCGGTCTTGAAGATGCGGGCCAGCTGCCGGTCGCTCACATGCATCTGCTCAGCCAGGTCCGCCATCGACAGCGGCTGGCCCAGGTGCTGCGCAATGTACTGGCGCAGGTCTTCCATGCGGCGGGTGCTCGACAGCGGCTCGAGCATCACGCTGAACTGGCTTTGGCCGCCAGTGCGTCTCAGGAACATCACCAGCTGGCGCGCCACGCGCATCGCCAAGGGATTGCCAAAATCCTCGGCCACCAGGGCCAGCGCCAGGTCCAGGCAGGTGGTCAGGCCGGCGCCGGTCCAGATGCGGCCCTGCTGGATGTAGATGCGGTCGGCATCGACACGGATGCCGGGGTGGTCCTGGGCCAGTTGTGCAGCGGTGGACCAGTGCGTCGTGGCCTCCTTGCCCTCCAGCAGGCCGGCAGCCGCCAGGATATGGGCGCCCACACAGACCGAGGCCACGCGCCGGGACTGCGCCGACAGGGTCTGCACCCACCGCACCACGGCCGGATCGGCCAATGCCTGCACGCGGCCCTGGGCGTCGGTCTCGACCGAGCCGGGCACGATCAAGGTATCAATCGCCTGGTGCTGCAGGCTGTCCAGGCGAATGTCGGGCAGCACGCGCACGCCAGCGGCCGTGGTCACCGGCTCCAGCGATTCCGCCGCCAGCAGCACCTGGTAGCCGCAGGGCCGCTCCATCTCGCGCTGCAGCAGCGCAAACACCTCGGGCGGACCGGTGATGTCGAGCAGGTCCACCCGGTCAAACAACACGATCACGATCAGGCGTTCTGGATGCGGCATGCGGTCTCTCGTTCGGGGCGGGTGTCGGTTTTTGCGGCTAAGACGGCATTGTCCGCCGCAGGGGCTGTGCCTAAGATGCATCCATGGCGCCACCATTGCGGGTGGCGGTCTCCCAACCCCACAAGGCAACCACCATGCACACCAGCACTTTACGCGAACTCAACCAACTCGATGCCAAGCCAGCCGTTCTGGCCCAGTCGACCCTGATTCTGGTCGACTACCAGAACACCTACACCCGTGGCGTCATGGAACTCGATGGCTGGCAAGCCGCACTCGATGCCGCATCGCGGCTGCTGGCCCAGGCCCGCGCTGCAGGCGCCAAGGTGATCCATGTGATGCACGACGGCGGCGAGGGCTCGCCTTATGACATCCGCGCCGAGATCGGCCAGATCCATGCCAGCGTTGCGCCGCTGGCCGGTGAGCCGGTTGTCGTCAAGAAGGCTCCCAACTCCTTCCACAACACCGACCTGGCCCAGCATGTGGAAGCGGCAGGCAACGAGCAGCTGGTGATCATCGGCTTCATGAGCCATATGTGCGTCACCTTCACCGCCGAAGGTGCCTTCCTGCGCGGCAAGCGCGCCACCGTTGTCGCCAATGCCTGCGCCACCCGTCCGCTGCAATCGGCCGCCGGCGCAGTCTCTGCCGCGCAACTGCACCAGGGCGCAATGGCCACCATTGGTGACCTGTATGCGGTGGTGGTGGGCAGCAGCGCGGCGCTGGGTTAAGGCTGCGCTCCGGTAGCGTGCTCCAAAGCAAAGAGGCTGCCCCTGTGTTGCCAGGGGCAGCCTCTTGGTGGAGAGCACTCAGGGTTTAGACGCCTGCAGCGTGTGCCTGCTGGTCGGCATGGTAGCTGGAGCGCACCATCGCACCGACGGCGGCGTGGGTGAAGCCCATCTTGTAGGCCTCTTCTTCAAACATCTTGAAGGTGTCGGGGTGCACATAGCGGCGCACCGGCAGGTGGCTGTTCGACGGGGCCAGGTACTGGCCGATGGTCAGCATGTCGATGTTGTGGGCGCGCATGTCGCGCATCACCTGCAGGATCTCCTCGTCCGTCTCGCCCAGGCCCACCATGATGCCGCTCTTGGTCGGCACCGTGGGGTGCAGTTCCTTGAACTTCTTGAGCAGGTTCAGGCTGAACTGGTAGTCGGAGCCGGGGCGCGCCTCCTTGTACAGGCGCGGTGCGGTCTCCAGGTTGTGGTTCATCACATCGGGCGGCGCAGCCTTCAGGATCTCCAGCGCGCGGTCGTCACGGCCCCGGAAGTCCGGCACCAGGATCTCGATCTGGGTTGTGGGCGAGAGCTCGCGGATGTTCTTGATGCACTCGACAAAGTGGCCCGAGCCGCCATCGCGCAGGTCATCGCGGTCCACGCTGGTGATCACCACATACTTGAGGCGCAAAGCTGCAATGGTGCGTGCCAGGTTCAGCGGCTCGTTCAGATCCAGCGGGTCGGGGCGGCCATGGCCCACGTCACAGAACGGGCAGCGGCGCGTGCACTTGTCGCCCATGATCATGAAAGTCGCCGTGCCCTTGCCAAAGCACTCGCCGATGTTGGGGCAGCTGGCCTCTTCACAGACGGTGTGCAGATTGTTCTGGCGCAGGATGTCCTTGATCTCGTAGAAGCGGGTCGTGGGGCTGCCCGCCTTGACGCGGATCCACTCCGGCTTTTTCAGCACCTCGGCTTGCTGGACCTTCACGGGGATACGCGCCAGTTTGGCGGCAGCCTTTTGCTTGGCCAGCGGGTTGTAGGTGGCAGCGGACTGTGCTTCGCGCACGACTTCATTGGTGCTCATGTTGCTCACTTTAGTTGTTTCACCGCGTTCTGTGCGACAGGCACGCACAAAACCGGAGGGGCCGTAGGCTCAGAGCAAGAACGGCCCGAGGCTGCTGCGCCGCCCCTTGGTGGGGAACAGGGCGTGCGCTGCGGCACCAGGTTATGCAGAACCGGCAGGCGCCAAGCGGGCGGAAAGCTCTTGCGCCAAGGTCTTGGCGACGTCCTCCCAGTCGGCGTTAACCCCGATTGTAGAAAGATCGACGGTTTGCAGCCCGGCATAACCGCAAGGGTTGATGCGGTGGTAGGGTTCCAGATCCATCTTTACATTCAGCGCGACGCCGTGGTAGCTGCAGTGCCGGCTGATCTTGATGCCCAGGGCGGCGATCTTGCCCAGGCCTTCAAACACCGGCTCGGGTGCGGGGCTGCCGTCACTGCGCTGCATCGGGCGCTGGGCCAGCATTACGTGGGAGAAGGGGTCATCCAGGCGCACGTAGATGCCCGGAGCGCCTGCTACGCGGTGGCCAGTCACACCCAAGGTGGCCAGGGTCCGGATCACGGCTTCCTCAATGCGGAACACATACTCCTTGACGAAGTAGCCCGCGCGCTGCAGATCAATCAGAGGGTAAGCGACCACTTGCCCCGGACCGTGGTAGGTGACCTGGCCGCCCCGGTTGGTCTGCACCACTGGAATGTCGCCTGTATGCAACAAATGGCTGGGCAGGCCGGCAATGCCCTGCGTGAAAGTGGCCGCATGCTCACACATCCACAGCTCATCGGGCGTCTGCGGCGAACGCTGGGCAGTGAATTGCTGCATGGCTTGCAGCGTGGGCGCGTAATCGGCCTGGCCAAGAAAGCGGGTGTACATCGCAAAAAATCGGCCACCAAGGGCCGGCAAGGTTCACAAAGGTGACAACAAGGCCCGCTTACAGTACGACCTTGACCATGGGGCTGGAGGTGAGCGCACGGTAGAGGTTGTCCAGCTGTTCGCGGCTGGTGGCCGTCACGGTGATCGTGACGCCCAGGTACTTGTCGCCGCTGCTGGGGCGCAGCTCTACCGAGCTGGCGTCGAAGAAGGGGTCGTGTTCTTTGGCGATGGCGGTGACCGCGTGGACAAAGCCGTCCTGGTTGAGACCCATCACTTTAATCGGGAAGTCTGAGGGGTATTCGATCAGGGAATCTTTGCGGGGATCGGCGCCTGAATCGACAGGGTCAACAGGAGGTGTAGTGGTAGTCATTTTGCTATTAAAACAGAAGCTTGCAAGTGATGTGCCATCAGCTGATAAGCCATCTTCCTGGTGTGGAATTTGTCGGATGCAACTGACGTGAAAAGGGGCGCAATGGAGGCTTGTGTGCCGCAAAAAAACAGACGCGCAACAAAACGCTTCCCGTTTGCAACGGGTTTATCCTTATAATCGCAGGCTTTGGCTAGGTTGTTCTGCCCGGGAGCCAACACTATGACAACAGATGCTCCACAAGAAGAACATGTGGCCGAAGAGCCGGACTTCAAGCCCCTGACTGCGCAAGAAGCAGCAGAGTGGCGCCAGCGCCATCCGCCGGTATCGGTGGTGCGTGTGGTGAAGTGGCAGCTGGTCGTCGGGGTGGTGCTCACGGTGTTGGTGGGTCTGGTGACGCAGCGGGCCGGATGGATGTGGTCGGTGGCATACGGTGCGGCGGCGGTGGTGATTCCTGCTGCCTTTTTTGCACGTGGGTTGCGGCTGCATCTGGGGGCTGGGCAAGAGAATCTTGCGATGGTCCGGTTCTTTGGTTTGGAGATCGCAAAATTGGTTTTGACCGTGGTGCTGCTGCTGCTGGCGCCCCTGGTCGTGCCGGGACTCAACTGGTTGGCGCTGGTGTTGGGTCTGGTTGTAGTGATGAAGACGTACTGGTTGGCGCTTTGGCTGCTGACCAGATCTGCAAAAATTTTGTAATTGAGAAGAAGAGTTGTCCGATGGCCGCAGAAGCGAATGCACCCACTGCAAGTGAATACATCGTTCACCACTTGCAGCATCTTCAGAATATCAAGCAAAAGTCGATCATCGATTTCTCGGTGGTCAACCTTGATTCGATCTCAGTGAGCGTGATCCTGGGCCTGCTGGGCATCTTCGTGATGTGGCTGGCAGCCCGTTCGGCCACCTCCGGCGTCCCTGGTCGTTTCCAGGCGGCTGTCGAGATGCTGGTCGAGATGGTGGACAACCAGGCCAAGGCCAATATCCACAACGCCCAATCGCGCAAGTTCATTGCCCCGCTGGCCCTGACCGTCTTCGTCTGGATTTTCCTGATGAACGCGATGGACATGCTGCCGGTCGATCTGCTGCCGGTGCTGTGGCAAGGTGCCACCGGTGACCACCACGCTTATCTGCGTGTCGTGCCCACCGCCGATCTGTCGACCACGCTGGGTCTGTCGACTGCCGTGCTGGTCCTGTGCCTGTACTACAGCGTCAAGATCAAGGGCCTGGGCGGCTGGGCGCACGAACTGGTGTCCGCTCCCTTTGGTACCAGCAAGAATCCTGTCTTTGCCGTGATCCTCGGCATTGTCAATCTGCTGATGCAGATTATTGAATACGTTGCCAAGACGGTGTCGCACGGCATGCGACTGTTCGGCAACATGTACGCTGGTGAGTTGGTGTTCATGCTGATTGCCCTGATGGGTGGCGCAGCCGCTATGTCGCTCTCTGGTGTGTTGCTCCCCGTGGGGCACATCATTGCAGGCACGATCTGGGCGATCTTCCACATTCTGGTGATTACTCTGCAAGCCTTCATTTTCATGATGCTGACGCTGATTTACCTCGGCCAGGCACATGAAGCTCACTAACTGTTCCCTTTCCTTTTTCTCTTAACCTTTCTTTTTTTTCTCAGGAGTCATCATGGAAAACGTTCTCGGTCTCGTCGCTCTGGCTTGTGGTCTGATTGTTGGTCTGGGCGCTATCGGCGCTTCGATCGGTATTGCTCTGATGGGCGGCAAGTTCCTGGAATCGTCGGCACGTCAGCCTGAGCTGATCAACGAACTGCAAACCAAGATGTTCATCTTGGCTGGTCTGATCGACGCTGCATTCCTGATCGGCGTTGCTATCGCTCTGCTGTTCGCTTTCGCCAACCCATTCCAACTGGCCTAAGCTCCGATCAACGCCGTAGATAGAAAGGTGTTGCCGTGAGTATTAACGCGACCCTGTTCGTTCAGGCCATTGTCTTCTTGATTCTGGTGCTCTTCACGATGAAATTCGTGTGGCCACCTATTGCCAAGGCGTTGGATGAGCGAGCAAAGAAAATCGCCGATGGTCTTGCTGCTGCCGATAAGGCAAAGTCCGAGTTGACAGCTGTGAACAAGCGCGTTGAGGAAGAACTTTCCGCAACCCGCAATGAGACAGCGTCGCGTATCGCGGACGCAGACCGTCGTGCCCAAGCAATCGTAGAAGAGGCCAAGGCCCGTGCTACCGAAGAAGGCAACAAGATCATTGCCGCCGCCCGTGCAGACGCCGAGCAGCAAGTGATCCAGGCGCGCGAATCGCTGCGCGAGCAAGTTGCAGCTTTGGCTGTCAAGGGTGCTGAGCAGATTCTCCGCAAGGAAGTCAATCCTGCGGTACACAGTGATTTGCTCAATCGCCTGAAGACTGAGCTGTAAGGAAGCAACGAAATGGCAGAACTCGCCACCATTGCCCGTCCTTACGCTGAAGCCTTGTTCAAGGCCTGCACCGACAAAGGTGCCGGCTTGAGCGACGCCCTGTCTTGGACGGACGAACTGGCGGCGATTGCCGCCGATCCGGAAATGCGCCAACTGGCCGACAATCCCAACGTCACCAACGAACAGGTGATCGAGGTGATGGCCGGTGTGACGCTGGCACGCGGTTGGGCCTTGTCAGACCTGGCGCGCAACTTCCTGCGCACGGTGGTGGAAAACCGCCGTCTGGATGCGCTGCCTGAAGTGGCCTCGCAATTTCGCGCGCTGGTGAACCGTAACAACGGTTCGTCCGATGCGCTGGTGTACAGCGCCTTCCCCATGGATGACTCCGCATTGAATGCGCTGGGCACCGTGCTGGAAAAACGCTTTGGCCGCCCACTGAATCTGAGCACCACCGTGGACGAGTCGCTGATTGGCGGCGTTCGCGTTGTGGTGGGTGACGAGGTGCTTGACACCTCGGTCAAGGCCCGTCTGGAACAAATGAAAGCAACCCTCACTGCGTAATGCAGTTCGAGGATTCGGCTAAACCATGAAAAGGAGTGAGTAATGCAACTCAATCCCGCAGAAATTTCTGAACTGATCAAGAGCCGCATTGAGGGTCTGTCAGGCAATTCCGATATCCGTAACCAAGGTACGGTGGTGTCGGTGACCGACGGTATCGTGCGCGTGCACGGCCTGTCCGATGTGATGGCTGGTGAAATGCTGGAATTCCCAGCCACCGCCGACGGTCAACCTTCCTTCGGTCTGGCTCTGAACCTGGAGCGTGACTCTGTTGGCGCCGTGATTCTGGGTGAATACACCCACATCTCGGAAGGCGACATCGTCAAGTGCACCGGCCGTATTCTGGAAGTGCCCGTGGGCCCGGAACTGGTGGGTCGCGTCGTGAACGCACTGGGCCAGCCTATCGACGGCAAGGGTCCTATCAACGCCAAGATGACCGACGTGATCGAAAAGGTTGCGCCTGGTGTTATCGCCCGTCAATCCGTGGACCAGCCGCTGCAGTCGGGTATCAAGTCCATCGACGCGATGGTGCCCGTCGGCCGTGGCCAGCGCGAGCTGATCATTGGTGACCGCCAGACCGGCAAGACCGCTGTCGCGATCGACGCCATCATCAACCAAAAGGGCCAAGGCGTTACCTGCGTGTACGTGGCTATTGGTCAGAAGGCTTCGTCGGTCAAGAACGTGGTGCGTGCTCTGGAGCAAGCCGGCGCGATGGAATACACCATCGTCGTGGCCGCTACCGCGTCTGAATCCGCTGCGATGCAGTACGTGTCGGCCTACTCGGGTTGCACGATGGGTGAGTACTTCCGCGACCGTGGCCAAGACGCCCTGATCGTGTATGACGACCTGTCCAAGCAAGCCGTGGCTTACCGCCAAGTGTCGCTGCTGCTGCGCCGTCCACCAGGCCGCGAAGCGTTCCCTGGCGACGTGTTCTATCTCCACAGCCGCCTGCTCGAGCGCGCAGCCCGCGTGAACGCGGACTACGTGGAAGCCTTCACCAAGGGTGAAGTCAAGGGTAAGACGGGTTCGCTGACGGCTCTGCCCATCATCGAAACCCAAGCCGGTGACGTGTCGGCCTTCGTGCCTACCAACGTGATCTCGATCACCGACGGCCAGATCTTCCTGGAAACCAGCCTGTTCAACGCCGGTATCCGTCCCGCTATCAACGCCGGTATCTCTGTGTCCCGCGTGGGTGGTTCCGCTCAGACCAAGCTGATCAAGGGCCTGTCCGGCGGTATCCGTACCGACCTGGCACAGTACCGTGAACTGGCTGCTTTCGCACAGTTCGCCTCTGACCTGGACGATGCAACCCGCAAGCAACTGGACCGCGGTGCCCGCGTGACCGAGCTGCTCAAGCAAGCCCAGTACAGCCCGCTGCCCGTCGCTCTGATGGCCGCTTCGCTGTTTGCCGTGAACAAGGGTTTCATGGACGACATCGAAGTCAAGAAGGTTCTGTCCTTTGAATCGGGTCTGCACCAGTTCCTCAAGACCAGCTACGGCGCCTTGGTGGACCGTCTGAACGAGAAGAAGGCTTTCGACAAGGAAGGCAAGGACGAAGCTGAACTGACTGCAGCCATCACTGCATTCAAGAAGTCCTTCGCTTAATCCGGTCGAGGAGTCATCATGGCAGCAGGCAAGGAAATACGCGGCAAGATCAAATCGGTGGAAAACACCAAGAAGATCACCAAGGCCATGGAAATGGTTGCCGCATCCAAAATGCGCAAGGCGCAGGAGCGGATGCAGGCAGCCCGTCCATACAGCGAAAAGATTCGCGCAATTGCAGCTCACCTGAGCCAGGCAAACCCCGAATATGTTCACCCCTTCATGGTGTCGAATGACGTCAAGAAGGTGGGCGTGATCGTGGTGACGACTGACAAGGGCCTGTGCGGCGGCATGAACACCAATGTGCTGCGTGCCGTGACGAACAAGCTCAAGGAACTGCAATCCGCTGGTGTCAGCACGGAAGCCGTGGCCATTGGCAGCAAGGGTCTGGGCTTTCTGACGCGCGTCGGTGTCAAGGTGGTGGCCAACGCTACCGCCCTGGGCGATACGCCGCATCTGGATGCGCTGATCGGCCCGGCCAAGGTTTTGCTCGACCAGTACGCTGAGGGCAAGCTGAGCGCGGTCTATTTGTGCTACACCAAGTTCATCAATACGATGAAGCAGGACTCGGTTGTGGAGCAGTTGCTGCCCCTGTCGCAAGATGCGATCCAGGGCTCGGCACCGGCTGCATCCCACGGCTGGGACTATATCTACGAGCCCGATGCGCAAAGTGTGATCGACGAGCTGCTCGTGCGTTATGCGGAATCGCTGATCTATTCGGCCGTTGCAGACAACATGGCTTCCGAGCAGTCTGCACGCATGGTGGCCATGAAGGCCGCCACCGACAACGCCGGCAACGTCATCAACGAGTTGAAGCTGATCTACAACAAGACGCGTCAGGCTGCGATTACGACCGAGTTGTCGGAAATCGTCGCAGGCGCCGCGGCTGTGTAATACAGCTCGACTGAAATCAATATTGGAGCAACAAATGGCTCAAGTACAAGGCAAGATTGTTCAATGTATCGGTGCGGTGGTGGACGTTGAGTTCCCCCACGGCAGCGTGCCTAACGTGTATGACGCACTGAAGCTCGAAGGCACTGCCCTGACGCTGGAAGTGCAGCAGCAGCTGGGCGACGGCGTGGTGCGTACCATTGCGCTGGGCTCGTCGGACGGTCTCAAGCGTGGCCTGATGGTCACCAACACCGGCAAGGCGATCACCGTGCCCGTGGGCAAGGCAACCCTTGGCCGCATCATGGACGTGCTGGGTAACCCCATCGACGAACGTGGTCCTGTGGACCAGGCGCTGACCGCTTCCATCCACCGCAAGGCCCCCGCTTATGACGAGCTGGCCCCTGCACAGGAACTGCTGGAAACCGGCATCAAGGTGATTGACCTGGTGTGCCCGTTCGCCAAGGGCGGTAAGGTCGGTCTGTTCGGTGGTGCCGGTGTGGGCAAGACCGTGAACATGATGGAGCTCATCAACAACATCGCCAAGGCGCACAGCGGTCTGTCCGTGTTCGCCGGCGTGGGTGAGCGTACCCGTGAAGGTAACGACTTCTACCACGAAATGTCGGACGCCGGTGTGGTGAACCAGGAGTCGCTGAACGACTCGAAGGTTGCCATGGTGTACGGCCAGATGAACGAGCCACCAGGAAACCGTCTGCGCGTGGCGCTGACCGGCCTGACCATGGCTGAAGCGTTCCGTGACGAAGGCAAGGACGTGCTGTTCTTCGTGGACAACATCTACCGCTACACGCTGGCCGGTACCGAAGTGTCCGCACTGCTGGGCCGTATGCCGTCGGCGGTGGGCTACCAGCCTACGCTGGCCGAAGAAATGGGCCGTCTGCAAGAGCGTATCACCTCGACCAAGGTGGGTTCGATCACCTCGATCCAGGCCGTGTACGTGCCAGCGGACGATTACACCGATCCATCGCCAGCAACGACCTTCGCTCACTTGGACTCCACCGTGGCGCTGTCGCGTGACATTGCTTCGCTGGGTATCTACCCTGCGGTGGACCCCCTGGCGTCGACCAGCCGCCAGCTGGACCCCCAAGTGGTGGGTGAAGAGCACTACTCGGTAGCCCGCCAAGTGCAGGGTACCCTGCAGCGCTACACCGAACTGCGCGACATCATTGCGATTCTGGGTATGGACGAACTGGCTCCCGAAGACAAGCTCGTCGTGGCCCGCGCTCGTAAGATCCAGCGTTTCCTGTCGCAGCCTTTCCACGTTGCTGAAGTGTTCACGGGCGCTCCAGGCAAGTACGTGCCGCTGTCGGAAACCATCCGCGGCTTCAAGATGATCGTCAACGGCGAGTGCGACCACCTGCCCGAGCAAGCCTTCTACATGGTTGGCACGATCGACGAAGCCATCGAGAAGGCGAAGAAGATCTAAGCTTTGCAGAACGGGCTGCAGCACGCAGCCTCTTCTCGCGAACTAGTTTCTTTTTCACTCTGAGGATCCAAGATGAACACCTTCCACGTTGATGTGGTCAGTGCTGAAGAATCCATCTTCTCCGGCGAAGCCCGCTTTGTGGCTTTGCCTGGTGAAATGGGCGAACTCGGTATCTACGCCCGCCACACGCCGTTGATCACCCGCATCAAGCCGGGTTCGGTGCGCATTGAGAAGGCCGACGGCGGCGAAGAGTTCATCTTCGTGGCTGGTGGCATTCTCGAAGTGCAACCCGACTGCGTGACCGTGCTGTCCGACACCGCTGTGCGCGGCAAGGACCTGGACGAGCAAAAAGCGGTTGAAGCCAAGCAAAAGGCTGAAGAAGCCCTCAAGAACGCCAAGGGCGAGCTTGACCTGGCCAAGGCCCAATCCGAGCTGTCCGTCATGGCAGCCCAGATTGCCGCCCTGCAAAAATACCGCAAGAAGCGCTGATCCGCTGTCTGCGCAACTGCCACAGAAAAACCACCGCATGCGGTGGTTTTTTTACGCCGGTGCTGGATGGGTGGCCGCAGCGGGACGGCATGCGGGTGCGGGTGGGCGATGCACGACTGTCCGGCCTGCAGGTGCCCGCCGCGGTGCCTGCAGGCGGCGGCCTGAGCGGCTATGATGAGCGCACCTCGATTGCCTTAGCCGTTCCCCTGGAACGCCCCTGTCAGACCATGCAACGTCCTACCCGCCAGCGTGCTGCCATCGCCGATGCCTTTGCATCGCAAGGCCGTCCTCTCTCACCCCAGGAGGTGCTGGAGATTGCGGGTGCGGCGCTGCCGGCACTGGGCATTGCCACCGTCTACCGCAACCTCAAGTCGATGACGGAAGAGGGTTTGCTGCGCGTGGTGACCTTGCCCGGTGGCCTGCCGCTGTACGAGCCGGCCACGCATGACCACCACCACCACTTCCAGTGCAATAGCTGCCGCCGGGTGTTTGATATCCCCGCCTGCCCCGGCGATCTCAAGGGCATGGCGCCGCCGGGCTTTCTGGTGGAGGGCCATGAGATCACGTTGTACGGGCAGTGCAAGGACTGCCTCGGTGGTGCAGGCCCAGCAGCACAAGGCCGCTGAAAAAGCGACTTGCAGGTACTTGAGCCAGCGGATATCGCGCCTGGGCGCCCGGAAGGCGGCAAAGGCCTTCACGGCCGGGTAGAGCGCAACGCCCATGGCCACCGGGGTGATCCACACCATCCACATGGCATCCAAGCCAAACACCTCGCGTTCGTTGTTGCCCCAGATCGCCTGCGCGCCCGGGTAGAGAAGTAGAGGTGCAGCACATCAAAGAACGTGGGCACGGCGCCAACCACGGTCAGCGGTGCCAGCCAGCGCATCTGTGGCCGGCGCTCAAAAGCGCGCAGCAGCAGGCAGAGGCCCAGGGTAGAAGGTCTCGCGCACATGGTCGATCAGCATGAAGAGGATGACCAGGCGGCGCAGCGCGTCGATGGATGGCAGACGGCCCGCGCCCGCCAATCCAGCAGCAGGGCTGCGGGCGAGAATGGGGGTGTCAGAGGACATGGCGCAGGCAGACGGGAGAGGCAGGCGACATGCCGATTCAATGATATTGATTGCGGATCATGGAAAGACGCTGCCCGTTCTGGCTGGAAAGCAGACGTTCGCCTCCCGTGCGCCGTGTTCAACCGATCAGCGGTTGGTCATCCAGTTCATTGTCTGCCGCTGTTGGCGTGGCGCCGCGCGGAAACTGCTGCTCCAAATGGCGCGATACCTGGCCGATGGCCGCCAGCAGGGCTTTTTCATACTGGCCGCTGCGCAGGTCAGCGGCCAGGCTGTCGACCATCGCCTGCCATTGCGGGCCGCTCACGCAGCGCGATACCGCGCGGTCGGCGACGATCTCGATCGCATGGTCGGTCAGCAGCAGGTAGATGAGCACGCCATTGTTGTGCTCGGTATCCCAGACGCGCTGCTTGCCAAACTGCATCACCGCGCGCTCGCGCGCTGGCGCATCGCGGCGGATATAGCTCCAGGGCAGGGCGCTTTCCACATAGACGCGGATCTGGCCGCTGTGCCTGGCCTCCGAGGCCGCGATGGCCTGGGCCAGGCGCTGCCGGGCGTCGTCAGGCACGGCATGGGAGGCATCGCGCTCCAGAAAGCGGTGGCGCAGTTGCCTGCCCCAGCGTTGCAACCAATGGCCCATCACCAACTCCCCGAGGCGCCACCGCCCCCAAAATTGCCGCCGCCGCCGGAGCTGAATCCGCCGCCCCCACCGCCGCCGCCACCAAATCCACCCCCGCCAAAGCCGCCTCCGCCGCCAAAGCCTCCGCCACCCCCGCCAATCGAGCTGCCTCCGCGCATGGTGCCGGCAAGCAAAACCACAAAGAGGGCGGCAACGCCAGCGCCAATGCCCAGCAGCACGCTCGATGTCAGCCATGCCGCTACCAGGCCTGCGGCACCACCGGTGGCGAGCGAGCCCAGCGCACGGCCCAGCATGCTGCGCAACACGCTGCCGCCCACCATCACGAAGATGAAGAAGAACAGCAGCAGCTGCGCCGGGTCGTCAGGCAAGGCCGATGACGCCTGGTTGCGGCTTGGGGCGGTGGTGCGGGGCGGCGGCAGCGCCTCGCCCTTGATCAGCGCGCTGATCTGGGCCACGCTGTCGCCAATGCCCACGGCAAACTTGCCAGCCTGGAAGGCCGGCTTCATCGTCTCGTCAATGATGCGCGCGGCGCGCAGATCGGGGATTGCGCCTTCCAGGGTTTTGGCGACCTCGATGCGCATGCGCCGGTCGTTCTTGGCCACCAGCACCAGCAGGCCATCGCCCACGTCCTTGCGGCCAATCATCCAGGTGCTGGCCACACGGTGCGCATAGGCAGCAATGTCTTCGGGACTGGTGCTGGCGACCATCAGCACCACCACCTGTGCGCCGGTGTCACGCTCCAGCGCCGTGAGCTGGGCTTCCAGCTGGGCCTGCTCCTGCGCGCTCAACGTGGCAGTCTGGTCGATCACATGGGCGCTGAGCGCTGGCACCGGCTGCACGGCAGCCCGCGCCGGCGTGCTGAACCAGGGCAGCAACAGGGCCGCCACCAGGGCCAGCAGCCAGGCCAGCCGGGGGCGCCAGGCGGGCATCGACGCCATGTGCTTACTTCCGCTCAGACGAGAAGTCCACGGTCGGCGGCTGGGAGATCTGGGCCTCGTTCTGCACCGTGAAATTGGCCTTGGGCTGGTAGCCAAAGACCTTGGCGGTCAAGTTGGTCGGGAACTGGCGGGCCTTGATGTTGTAGGCCTTGACAGTGCCGATATAACGGTCACGCGCAACGGCGATGCGGTTTTCCGTGCCCTCCAGGGTCACGCGCAGATCGCGGAAAGCCTGGTTGGCCTTGAGCTCGGGGTAGCGCTCCGACACCACCATCAGGCGCGACAGCGCGCTGGACAGCTCGCCCTGGGCCTGCTGGAACTTGTTGAAAGCCTCGGGGTTGTTCACCAGCTCGGGCGTCGCCTGGATCGAGGTGGCCTTGGCCCGCGCCTCGATCACCTTGGTCAACGTGTCTTGCTCGAAGTTGGCCTCACCCTTGACGGAGGCCACGATGTTGGGCACCAGATCCGCACGGCGCTGGTACTGGCTCAACACCTCGCTCCAGGCGGCTGTGGACTCTTCGTCCAGCCGTTGGAAATCGTTGTAGCCGCAGCCCGTCAGTGCCAGCGCCGCCGTTGCCACCACCAGAAATCTTTTCCATGCGTTCATGAGGGCTCCTTGCCATTTCAGAGCCGCCATTGTTACCCATCTGGCAGCGGTCCATTGTCAGCGATTATTGACGGTGAGGCGGCCCAGGCGCTGGCATGGCGGACGGTGGGGCATGCAGTACGATGCGCGGATGGACGATATCGTGAAACAAGCCATGGCCAAATGGCCGAACGTGCCCGCCTGCTGGGGCTGGCTGGCGCTGGACGCGCGCGGCAACTGGTGGCTGCGTGATGCACAGGCGCAGGCCGCCGGGGCGTTTACCAGCGGCCTGCCGGGCGCCAAGGGGTCGCGGGTAGAGCATGACAAGCTCGCGCAGTTCATTGCACGCAACTACCTCGCCGATGCCCAGGGCTGCTGGTATTTCCAGAATGGCCCGCAGCAGGTGTTTGTGGAGCTGGAGGCGACCCCCTGGGTCTGGCGCGCGCAGTGGCGCGACGAGACCCTGCATCTGCATGCCCATACCGGCGCGGTAATTGCCCCTGCGCAGGTGCAGGCGGTGCTGGCCGATGAACAAGGTGCCGTCTATCTGCACACCGGCCAGGGCCTGGGCATCGTGCATACGCAGGATGTGCTGGATGTGTCGCAGGCGCTGGAGCAGGGCCTGCTGCCTGAGCCGACCGAGGTGGCCAGCGTGCTGCTGGAAAAGCGCTATGGCTTTGTGCGCTCACCGGCCGCGCAGAAGGCGGCGGGCCAGGCTTGATCGCTTAAGGTGCGCGGTGGGCTGCCCGCTTACTGCGCATGCTCGACCATGTACTGCACGGCGGCATGGATCTCTTCATCCGATGCGCTGGAGCCGCCGCGCGGGGGCATGGCGCCCTTGCCGCTGATGGCGATCTTCACCATGCTGTCGATGCCCTGGGCGATGTAAGGCGCCCAGGCGGCCTTGTCACCGAACTTGGGCGCCCCTGCCACGCCAGCGGCATGGCAGACAAAGCAGGCCTTGTCATACAGCGCCTTGCCGTTGACGGCTGCATTGGCGGTAGGGGCGGCTGCAGGTGCTGCGGCTGCAGCCGCTGCTGGCTCGGCAGGTGCCGATGCAGCGGCTGCCGTAGCAGTTGCAGGGGCAGCAGCGGCGGGCGCTGCAGCAACCGGGGCAGTTGGGGCAGCACTGCCTGCATCGGCGCTGGCAGCAGCAGGGCGCTGGGGCTCATCAAACTTGGCGCCTGCGGCATTGGCCATGTACACCACGCCACGGGCGATTTCGGTGTCTTCGAAGTCACCACCGCCTTGCGGGGCCATCGCACCCTTGCCGGCGATGGCCGAATGCACCAGCGCTTCGAGGCCGGTCTTGATGCGCGGCGCCCAGGCAGCGGCATCTTCAAACTTGGGGGCACCGGCAGCGCCGGTGGCATGGCAGGCGGCGCATTGGGCCTGGTAGACCTCCTGGCCGGATTTGAGGGGGCGGTTGGCATCACGTATTTCGACCGAGCCTACTTTCTGCAGCCGGCTTTCGATGGAGCCTGCGTTATCGGCCGCGCCGGGGCCGGATTTGTTGGCCGAGGTCACATAGGTCACGAGTCCAATGATGGCGAAGACCGGAATCACAAAAGCAAAGATCACCGTCCACAAAAATTGCTTGGGTGATTTGACGGGGCCTGTATGTGCTTCTTCTTGCTGGATGTCGCTCATGGCTTCCTCAAATTCTCTGGGGGCTTGTTGTTCATCGTGCAGAGGCCAAAATCATTATATCGACGGGTTTTTTGGCTGGGCCTCCGGGCTACTACCTGCAGGCAAACTGCCACACCTGCGGTGCCGGCGCATAAAAAAATGGCTTGCCAGGGGGCTGGCAAGCCATTGTGGGGCCGCAGTCGCGGGCAGGAACCTATGGTTTGCCAGCAGTGGGCGCCGCCTGAGCGACAGTGTCGCCCGGCGCGGGCTCGGTCCAGCCGCCGCCCAGGGCCTTGTACAGACCGACCTGGTTCTGCAGCTGGGTCAGGCGCACCTGCACGACGGCCTGCTCCAGCGTGAACAGCGAACGCTGCGCATCGAGCAGGTCCAGGTAACTGGCCACGCCGTTCTTGTAGCGCAGGTCCGACAGCTTCAGGCGTGCCGACTCGGCCTCGACCTGGGCCTGCTGCGATTGCAGCTGGTCGGCCAGCGTTTGGCGGCTGACCAGGGCATCCGACACCTCGCGGAACGCGGTCTGGATGGCCTTTTCATACTGCGCTGCAGCGATCTTGGTCTGCACTTCGGCCACTTCCAGGTTGGCCTGGTTGCGGCCGGCATTGAAGATCGGCAGGTACAGCGAAGGCGCAATCGTGAAACCCTTGGACTTGGAGTCGAACAGGTCGGACAGCTCGGAGCTGGCAAAGCCGGCGCTGGCGGTCAACGAGATGGCGGGGTAGAACAGCGCACGCGCCGCGCCGATGTTGGCGTTGGCGGCGATCATGGTCTGTTCGGCCTGGCGCAGGTCCGGGCGGCGCAGCATCAGGTCCGACGGCAGGCCTGCGGGCACATCGGCCATCACCGGCAGATCGCTCAGACGCTTGCCCTGCAGGCTGGTCAACAGCTCGGCAGGCGGCGTCTGGCCCAGCAGCAAGGTCAGGGCGTTGACATCCAGCGCGCGCTGGCGCAGTTGCTGGGCCAAGGTGGCCTTGGCGTTTTCCGTCAGCGACTGGGCCTGGCGGTAGTCCAGCTCCGAAGCCACACCGGCATCCAGGCGCAGCTTGGACAGCTTGATCGACTCCTCCCGCGTCTCCAGGGTACGGCGCGAGATGTCGATCAGCTCCTCGTCGGCCTGCAGGGTCAGCCAGGCATTGGCAACTGCCGCCACCAGACTGATCTGGGCAGACTTGCGGCCTTCTTCGGTGGCCAGGTACTGGGCCAGGGCCTGCTCCTTGAGGCTGCTGATGCGGCCAAAGAAGTCAATCTCCCAGCTCTGGATACCGACGCCCACGCTGAAGGCATTGGCATAGCCGCCGGTGATCTGGCTGCGCTGGCGCGTGGCCGAGCCGGAGACGCCCACTTCCGGAAAGCGCTGGGCGTCCTGGATCTGGTACAGCGCACGGGCCTGGGCGATGTTGAGCACCGCCACGCGCAGGTCACGGTTGTTGTCCAGCGCGGTCTGGATCAGCTGCTGCAGGCGCGTATCGGTGAAGAAGTTCTGCCAGGGAATATCGGCAGCGGCTTGCTGTGCCTGCTCGGTGGCCACCGGGTACTGCGCAGCCACCGGGGTGGCGGGCCTGTCCAGCGACGGAATCAGCGAGCAACCCGAGGCCAGCAGGGCCGCAGCCAGGACGGTTGGTATCAGTTTCTTATTCATGGTGGGTTCCTTTCCCCACATTGGCAGACAGAACAGCGTCGTGTCCGCGGTCAGGCGAATGCGGCGCGGGCGGGCTGCCTTGCGGTCCCTTGTCCTGCTCGCCCTTGCGGCCGAACAGGCGGAAGACCTCGACAAAGAACACCGGCACCAGGAACACGGCCAGGAAGGTGCCGATGATCATGCCCCAGAACACGCCGGTGCCGATCTCGTGCTGACTCACGGCGCTGGCGCCCGAGGCAATGTACAGCGGCACCACACCCAGGATGAAGGCCAGCGAGGTCATCAGGATCGGGCGGAAGCGCAGGTGTCCGGCTTCGAGTGCCGCATCCAGCGCACTCATGCCCTGGTCGTGCAGGTCCTTGGCGAACTCCACAATCAAGATGGCGTTCTTCGCGGACAAGCCGATCACGGTGATCAGCGCCACCTGGAAGTAGATGTCATTGGGCATGCCGCGCAGGTGCATACCGGCCACCGCGCCCAACACACCCAGCGGCACCACCAGCAGCACGGCCAGCGGAATGCTCCAGCTCTCGTACAGCGCTGCCAGGCAGAGGAACACCGCCAGGATCGAGAACGCGTACAGGATCATCGCCGACGAGCCGGCTTTCTTTTCGTCCAGCGACTGGCCGGTCCACTCGTAGCCAAAGCCTTGTGGCAGCTCTGCCGACAGCTTCTCCATCTCCGCCATCGCGTCACCGGTGGTGTAGCCGGGCTTGGCCTGGCCGGTGATGCTCATCGACGGATAGCCGTTGTAGCGCGACATCTGCATCGGGCCGGTGATCCACTTGGCGGTCACCAAGGTGGACAGCTCGACCAGCTTGCCGTCTGCGTTGGGCACCGTCAGCTTCAGCACGTCCTCGGGCTGCATGCGGGTGGCCGCGTCGGCCTGGATGGTGACGCGCTGCATGTAGCCGTTGTTCGGGAAGTCGGTCGAGTTGCTCGAGCCCAGTGCCGTCGACAAGGTCGTGGCAATGTCGCCCATACTGACCTTCTGCGCATACACCGCATTGCGGTTGATATCGACCTGCCATTGCGGCGCGTCATCCACACCGTCAAAGCGCATGCCGGTCAGAATCGGGCTCTTGCTGGCCTTGGCGATCAGGTCATTGCGGGCCTTGAGCAGTTCGGCATGGCCGTGGTTGCCCCGGTCCTGCAGACGGAAGGTAAAGCCATCGCTGTTGCCCAGCTCGGAGATCGACGGAGGCACCAGGGTGTAGATGAAGCCGTCACGCAGGCTCATCATGGCGCCCATGGCGCGGCCGGCGAACGACGAGGCATCCGAGCCCGGCTTTGTCCGCTCGGACCAGTCCTTGAACACGGTGAAGGCCAGACCCATGTTCTGTGCCTGACCGGCAAAGCTGAAGCCCAGAATGCTCACGATGTTGGCCGTCTCAGGCTGCGCCAGCGCAAAGTCTTCGAGGTGCTTCATGGTTTCGCTGGTGCGCTCCTGGGTGGCACCCGGGGGCAGTTGCACCAAGGAGATCACATAGCCCTGGTCTTCCACCGGCAGGAAAGCCGTTGGCAGCGCCTTGAAGCCAAACACCACACCGACGATCACCGCTGCGTAGACCAGGAAGGCCATGAACGTGCGCTTGACGACGCCAACCAAGGTCTTCTGGTAGCCCTTGGTGGCCTTGCCGAACATGCGGTTGAACCAGTTGTAGAAGGGGCCCAGCAGGCCGGTCTTCTTGTCATGCGCATGGCCCTTGGGGATGGGCTTGAGCATCGTGGCGCACAGCGCTGGCGTCAGGGTCAGCGCGAAGAAGCCCGAGAAGAAGATCGAGATCGCCATCACCAGCGAGAACTGGCGGTAGATGTTGCCGGTCGCGCCCGAGAACATCGCCAGCGGGATGAACACGGTCACCAGAATCACGGTGATACCGACCACGGCGCCCTGGATCTGGCCCATGGCCTTGATCGTGGCTTCCTTGGGCGATAAGCCCTCTTCGGACATGATCCGCTCGACGTTCTCCACCACCACGATCGCATCGTCCACGACGATACCGATCACCAGCACCATCGCGAACATCGACAGAATGTTGATCGTCAGCCCCACGCTGTACATCACTGCAAAGGCCCCGAGCAGCGCAATGGGCACGACGATGGTCGGGATCAGGGTGTAGCGGATGTTCTGCAGGAAGATCAGCATCACGATGAACACCAGCACGATGGCTTCGAGCAAGGTGTGCAGCACTTTTTCGATCGAGATCTTGACGAACTTCGAGGTGTCATACGGTGCGGCCCACTTCACGCCCGCAGGCAGGAAGGGTTCGAGCTGGTCCATCTTGCTGTAGACCTCCTTGGCGGTCGCCATCGCGTTCGCGGTCGAGGTCAGCTGCACCGCCAGCGCCACGGCGGGTTTGCCGTCCAGGCGCGAGTTGGTGGCATAGCTCTCGGAGCCCAGTTCCACCCGGGCCACGTCCTTGAGGCGCACGGTCGAGCCATCCGAGTTGGAGCGCAGCACCACCTCGCCAAACTCTTCGGGCGTGGACAGCTGACCTGGCACGACGATGGTGGCATTCATCATGGTGCCCGGCAGGCTCGGCGTATCGCCCAGCGCGCCGCCGGAGATCTGCTGGTTCTGCGCGGCAATCGCCGCATTGATCTGCGCGATCGACATGTTGTAGCCCTGCAGCTTGGCAGGATCGGCCCAGACGCGCATCGCGCGGCCCGCCGCAAACAGCTGGGCCTTGCCCACGCCGTTCAGGCGCTGGATTTCCGGCACCACGTTGCGGTTGACGTAATCGGAGATTTCGTCACGCGAGGTCTCTCCGGTGTCCGACTGGAAGGTCAGAATCATCAGGAAGTTGCTCATCGACTTGTCGACGCGCACCCCCAGCGATTGCACGATGCTGGGCAGACGCGGCGTGGCGCGTGCCAGCCGGTTTTGCACATCCACCTGGGCCAGGTCGGGGTTGGTGCCGGGCTCGAAAGTCACGGTCAACTCGCCACTGCCCGTGGCAGAGGCGGACGACGACATGTACATCAGGCCTTCGGCACCGTTGATCTCCCGCTCGATCAGCTGCAGCACCGAATCGGTCAGCGTTTGCGCGGTTGCGCCAGGGTAGGTCGCCGTCACCGTGATCGTAGGCGGTGCCACGCTCGGGAACTGCGCCACCGGCAGTCGGGTAATGGACACGATACCTGCGAGGACCACGAAGATCGCGATCACCCAGGCAAAAATCGGTCTGTGAATAAAGAACTTTGACATTCCGCTGTGTCCTGTTTATTTGCTGGCGGCGGCGTTGCCTGCAGCGTCGGCCGCAGCGGCGGGCTTGTCCGCAGCCGGCGCTGCGGCCTGCGGCGCTGCCCCTGCCGCAGGGGCCGCTGGTGATGCCGCCTTGTCGCTCGGGTTCTTCCATGGCACCGGCGTGACGTGTGTCGCACCCATGCCCAGCTTGATGAAGCCATCGACCATGACCTGGTCACCTTCCTTGAGGCCTTCGCTCACCACCCAGTTCGTGCCCTTGGACTGGCTGATCTGCACGGGCCGCGGGCTGACCGAACCATCGGCGGCAACGACCATCACCGTGTTGCCCTTTTCATTGCGGGTCACCGCCTGCTGCGGAACCAGCACGGCGTTCTCCACCTGGGCTTCCTGGATATGCACGCGCACATACATGCCCGGCAGCAGCAGGTTCTCGGGGTTGGGCAGCTCAGCGCGCACACTGACCTGGCCGGTCGCAGGGTCCACCGTCAGATCGGTGAACAGCAGCTTGCCGGGGTGGGGGTAGGGCTTGCCGTCGTCGGTGTAGACGATGACCTTGGCGGCGTTGTCACCGGCCTTGGCCAGCTTGCCGGACTTGAGCGCCTCGCGCATGCGCAGGATCTCCGACGAAGACTGCGTCACGTTCACATACAGGGGGTTGATCTGCTGAATCACCGCCAGCTCGGTCACGCCGCTTTGGCCGACCAGGGCGCCCTCGGTCACCAGCGAGCGGCCAATGCGGCCGGAGATCGGTGCCGTCACCGAGGCATAGCCCAGGTTGATGTTGGCATTGGTCACGCCTGCCTTGCCTGCGGCGACCTGGGCCTGGGCAGCCTTTTCGTTGGCCACGGCCACGTCGTATTCCTGCTTGCTGATCGCATTGGCTTCGACCAATGGCTTGTAGCGGCGCGCGGTGGATGCAGCCTGGGCCAGGGTCGCCTGGGCCTGGGCGAGAGTCGCCTGTGCGCTTTCCAGGTTGGCCCGGTAGGGCGCATTATCGATCTGGAACAGCACCTGGCCGGCCTTCACATCCGAGCCTTCGGTGAACAGGCGCTTTTGCAGGATACCTGCGACGCGGGCACCGACCTGGGCCACACGCACGGGCTCCAGGCGGCCGGGCAGATCGGAGACCACGGGAATGCTCTCCAGCTTCACCGTCAGCACGCTCACCTCGGGAGGCTTGGGCGCGCCCCCTTGCGGTGCTGCGTGTTCGTCTTTCTTGTTGCCGCAGGCAGTCAAGACCAGGGCGGCGACCAGCGTCAAGGCCAGCACGCCGGTCTTGCGGCGGGGGCTGGTAGCGGCTGGGCGGTTCCCGGTAGATTGGTTTGCTTCATACATCTGCTGCATGAAAGTCCCTTCGGTAGGTGAGAAATGGTAAAGATGGAGGCCCCAGGGGCCCTGCAGGGCTTGTCTCACATCCGGACGCGGATGATCCTCAATTCCCATGAAATTGCTGCGCGATTATACATACATGCGCAAATGTATAATTGTCGAAATTTGATAAATAACGCATGTCCTTTGGGTTGACAAACAGGGGGCATGTGCTTGCAAGAACGGAAAAACAAGCGATGGCCCGACGGACTAAAGCAGAGGCAGATGAAACCCGCATCAAGCTGCTGGATGCGGCAGAACAGGTGTTCTTCGAGAAGGGCGTGGCGCGCGCCTCGCTCAACGAAATCGCCCAGCGGGCGGGTGCGACGCGCGGGGCGGTGTACTGGCACTTCAAAGACAAGGTCGATGTTTTTACATCGATGCTCGATCGCATCTGCATGCCCTTTGAGGAAATTTGCGACGACAAATATGGCGAGCTGGCGCCACTTGATCGAATTCGTCGATCAATCTATGCAGTTTTTGACAGTATGGATGGGGACGAACGCCGCCGCAAGGGGTTTGACACGGCGCTGTTCAAGCTCGAATACGTGGGCGAGCTCGAGAGCGTACGCGAAGGCCATGTCGAGAGCTTCGCGTGTTCGCAACGCAAATTTGCGGCCGATCTGGAGGAGGCTTCTCTTCAGGACCAGGTGCAGATGCAGATGACGCCGCAAGAGGCGGCGCTGGGCCTGCATTCCTTGTTTGTGGGCCTCATCCACGGCTGGGTGCTCAATGAAGGCAACTTTCCGCTGCGCAGCATGGGGGAGAAAGCCGTAGAGGCCTATCTGGCCGGCCTGGGCTTTGGCCCCAGCAAGCTGCCTGCAGGGAGCTGAGGCACTGGGGGTCTGCCGCCCTCATGATGCCGCCCTGGCCCTTGTGCGGCAACTGAGCGGCCAGGGCATCCAAGCCATGCCATAATCAGCGGGTTGATCTGCAGCGCCTTGCGTCTGCAGCTTGTGCGGCTGTAGCTCAGTGGATAGAGTATTGGCCTCCGAAGCCAAGGGTCGTGGGTTCGATCCCCGCCAGCCGCACCACTTTGCTATCCAAGGTAGTCCAAGGAAATCTCTCAAGCCCGCGTGTTTACAAGCATTGCGGGTTTTTTTTGTCCAATGTACTCTTGCCTTGTCTATGGACATCTAGCGACAAAGTTGGTATTTTTGCTGGTATCTCTCATACCAACAACGACACATACCAACAATGCCGCTCACAGACACCTTCGTGAAACAGGCCAAGCACTCCGGCAAGCCTGCAGGGGATAAGCACAGCGATGGCGGGGGCTTGTATTTGCACATCATGGCCGCTGGCAAGTATTGGCGCATGGCTTACCGGTTTGGCGGTAAGCAAAAGACATTGGCGCTTGGTGTCTATCCAGCGGTCACACTCGCACAAGCTAGACGTCGGCGAGACGATGCAAGAATCAAGCTAGCGGAAAGCATTGATCCGAGCATTGCTAAGCAGGCGGAGAAAGCCGCGAGGGCTGTGGCGGGCGAAAGCACCTTTGAGGCAGTGGCGCGTGAGTACCATGGAGTAAAAAAAGGTGGGTGGAGCGAAAAGTACGCCATCAAGTGGCTACGTGGGCTAGAGAAAGACATATTCCCCTATGTGGGTAGCATGCAACTCATCGACATCACTGCCCCACTGATGTTGAATGCTCTTCGCAAGGTAGAACGTCGGGGAAATCGAGATGCTGCCCATACGCTGAGCCAGAATTCTGGACAGGTGTTTCGCTACGGCATTCAGACGGGACGTTGTGAGCGAAACCCTATGCCTGACCTACAAGGGGCTCTGGAGCCAGTTGTCGTCAAGCATATGCCTGCTGTGTTGGAGCCTTTGAAGGTGGGCGAACTCTTGCGTGCTTTTGATAGCTACAGCGGTCAGCCGATCACCAAAGCGGCACTGCAACTGTCTGCGTTACTTTTTCAGCGGCCTGCCAATATCCGCAAAATGGAGTGGAGCTGGATCAATCTTGAGGCTGGGATGCTTACCATTCCATCGGCATCGATGAAGCGCACGGTAGTGCAAAAGCTCAATGGAAGGCCTCACTTTGTTCCGTTAGCTCCGCAGGCGGTGGAGATTCTTCGAGAAATTCAGCCGCTCACTGGGTACCGGACGTTTGTGTTCCCCTCGACAAGGGGTGAAGGGCGACCTATGTCAGATATGACCATCAACGCAGCGTTGCGCCGCCTTGGATACAGTGGAGAAGAGATGACCGCCCATGGCTTTCGAGCGATGGCTCGTACGATGATGATCGAGCGCTTACCAGGCATCCATGCCGATGTGATTGAGGCCCAACTTGCGCATGGAAAATCTGGCCCTTTGGGAGCTGCTTACGATCGCGCCGAATTCATGGATCAACGTCGTCGGATGATGGGTGAATGGGCAGATTATCTTGATCACCTAAAGCAAGGTGCTGAACTAGTACCATTAAAGACAGCATAGATGTATGAATTTGCATTGTGGCCAGGATTTGCTATTTCGATGAATTGATTGAAATATCAACTTTATAATACTGTAAAAAATGAATTTCAAACCTCCAATAGAAAGCCTTGTATCGCCTCGGCCGGATGTTATCGGGAAGGCTACATTGGACCCTGTTGTCGAATACTGCGCCGAGATTGAAGAGGTAAACCATACAGATGTCAGTTCTCACGGTGATAACATAAAAAATGCGGACCCCTATGCATCGGATCCCTATGACAAATTAATTAAAATTAAACATCAAGTAAATAGTCTTTGTATTGAGTTAATGGAACTGCAAGTCTTTACAGAGAAAGAATTGAATGTCTTTTTTTCTGAAGATGACCGCATGGCTCTTATAGAGCGAATCCGTACATCTCAATTTTTGCTTGAGTCCGGAGTATTCAGGGATTTTTGTTTAACCAAGTCCTACGCAGTGCGTATATGCAGAGAGATGCTGGAGCTTATACGTTACTACAGAAAGTGTTTTTATCGAGCTTACTTTACCCTCGGTGATTCCCTGAATGGAGTTGAGGACGAAAAAACAAAAGAAGAAAAAGAAGCTGAAAAGAAAGAGGACGATAAAAAACAAAAAAAGAAAAAGAAAATTTGGTTTATTTGCGAAGAAGACTACTTTGTGTTGCTGAGATATATGTATATAAGTATTGGTAAGATGCATGCTCTAGCTCACTATTTTGAACAAAATAAAATCAAGGCGGAGACTGTTGAGCGCAAATCTAAAAAATCCGAAAGATTGTATTATAAAGCAGAAGTAAAAGAGGTGTTGTTGGAGCTTCTGGCAGAGAAATATGAACATCGCGGAGAGAGGTTTAAAACAATATCATCTGCAATAAGAGAAGTTAAAAATGATTTTCAAATTCGCTATCATTTAATGCAGGAAAGCAACGTAGATCAGCAGTATTTTGATATTGAGCATATTGATAGAAATTTTAAAAAATATCTGAAAAGTGATGATGCTTATAGAAATGCAGTATCGCAATTCATTAACTTAAAGCACTAAAAGCCACCAAATGAAAAACACTGCTGGCGTGAAAAGTAGTGCTTCTATGTCTAAATGCTGCTATATCCTACTGCATCCGAAAGTGTGGAAGCCGTGCCCAAACTCCTTGGTTTCCAACTTGCACAAATAACTGGATCGAAAGAAGGCTTCATCGAAAGACTGAGCGTCATCCTTTGTGATCAAATACGTGGGATTTTGGGGAATGTGAATCAATCCCACCAGATCATTCATCACAACACCTAAGGCACTTGCCCAGGCTTTATGAATACGGCTATACATGTTGTCGTTATCTAGATTGAACTTCCCGATATGGGCATATGCATCGTTATTCAATAGAAGGTTTATATGGTAGTGAACCCTTCCGGTACTACTTACTTCTCGACCCCATGTATATCGTACGTCCGTGTCATGCACGCGATTGCCCAACTTCCGACTTCTACTTTGAGAGCTCTGGATTTGAGAGCGCAAAGATGAAAAGAATTTATTGATTAAGTCATTGTCATTTAATCCTGCTGAAAAATAGTTGTCGGGAATGTGCAGATCGAATCGCATCGAGCATACGCGGGGATATTTGCTTAATGCTTTTTCGAAGCAATTTAGTGATCGCGCAAGATTTTCCTTAATTAATGGCCCATGATTGATTTGCACTTCATGTCCTTGATAGAAAGGTTCATGATGCAGATGGTGATTTGTGTTGAGTGGATTACGCTTCATGAGTTGTATCTTGCGGTTATTAGGACATACCCTTCGAAGCTTTCTATAAATCTCAATATTTTTTTCTCATTTTCTTATACTGGATGGGTTCAGCTGGGGAGTAGATGTGCCAATCACTAGGAGCTCACTGGCTTAGTTGATTTCACCACTCCTTTGATGCGATTGAGTTGATTGTTTACTGATCTCGTTAGTTGAGTTTGATCTTGTTTATTAATATTTTATTTATTAATAATACTTAAACATACACTGTTGCTTGGGGTGAAGTCACTAATAGTGATAGGTATTCTTGCTGGGTACATCCATAAAGTGGAATTTTCATTTTAAAATCCACTCGGTAAAACAAACATCCTAGATGATGCTGATTCCTGTCTTTATAATTTTTCTATCCTTCAGCAATAGACGTGCTTGGGAATCGCTCTATCAAATGCAAAAGGCTGCTACACCTGCTACGTAGCAGGTGTAGCAGCCACTTTGTGAACTCAGATGCGAAGTTGGATCAGGGAAATGTTGGGAGTCTTACTCTGGAGCAAACTATTCCAGACATCTTCCATTGGGGGACTCAACTTTGGGATTGAGATCTGTCCATTGAAACCCGTGGTGTTGAGAATGACACTACAGCTGCTACGTCCACCGTGTTGTCTTTCTACACGCACTAAATTTTTACTCTCCAAAATTCCCAAAGCAGTATCAAGCTCAATGCTTGAGCGACAGCCGTATGGTCCGTGGCGAAGTAGCCATGATTTTGGAAATCCGTAATATTTCCATTTTTGGTGATTTTTGCAAAGAAATTCGTATACCCTTGTAGCATTCGAGTGGGCGATTGCTATCGGATCTTTGAATCCGAATAGCTTCTTGAATTCTGCAATGTAAACCTTACAAAGATCAGCAGAAAACTGCGCAGTCTCGGCACTGATATCGCCCTTTAAACCACAGAAGCAATGCAATACGGCAGCAATGCGGGACATATTGTTGGAAATCTTTGATGCAAAATCTTTGATGTCTGAAAGAACCCCGTTTTGAGCGAGGGCTGACTCAACTTCGTTATAGAAATTCTTCCAGACTTTGGCAGCAGCAGGTGAGAAGTGAACTAGTTTTCTAGGTTGACCATCGGTCTCCAAGGATTCATGCAGCAGCTCAAGTGCTCGGTTTCGGAGCCAGTCAATGTACTCTTGGTTTTTGGTTTTCTGAGACTCTTGAGTAGGTGCAAAATTACTAAAACGCGTGCCCTGTGTCGAATCAGGCTCGGTGACGAGGAATCGGGCAAAAAAGCCAGAAGAGCGTGCACCACTTTCTTTGCGTTTGAGGGCATGTTCAAATGTTTTTTTCTGGATCATGGCGGAGATGGTCAAGCGTGCATTTCGCACGGTATAGCTTGGCTTTGAGGATCGGTCTACAAAGACATCTCCACCATCCCACACCTTATTGGCACGAAGAAGAAAGCCCAAATTTGCCCTCTCAAAAAGAATTCCTCCTTCGCTGGAGTTAAGAACTGCATTGGGAGAGGTATTAGCAAGGCTCTCCAGTAGAGCCGACATGGTGGTGTCCTCAAAAATAATGCGAAGCGCTGGAGTAGTTCGTGGTTCCTTTTCATAGTGTGCGAGCAGCTTGGTTTTGTGGTTCAAGATTGATGCTTCATTGCCCTGATCAACTGCACTGTCGAGCAGTTTTTGGTAAGCCTTGCGTTGGGACTTCCACACGTCGTATTCAACCTTATGCGCTGCAGGCTCTAAGCAAATACCATCATTTTTCTCTTGCTCAAAATCGGAAACAATGCGCATGAACTTCGCATCCGTAGACGTCTTGCGCTCACCAGATTCGGCGATCGTGAGAATGAACAAGCTTGTAGGGCTACGGCCACCGCCTGGACAGGCGACATCGAATAGGCCTTGAGTGCAGCTAGCCGCCATGGAAAGTGCTGAGCCAAAGACCATGCCTACCGGAGACTGGATTTCGGATTGAACGGCATGAATGGCTTGTTTGAATGAAGCAAGCGAGTTGGTAATTTTCTCAGGCTCGTCAATATAAACAGTAGAAGTATCTATGCTTATTTGGGAGGCATTGTTTGAGATTGTGTAGCTTTTCATGATTCTGGCCTTTTTGGAAATAAATGGATAAAAACCCCCATTGCACCCGATTCTCATAGGAGTCATCGGGTGCATTTCTATTTGGAGTGGAAAATTAAGGGTGGCTGGTTTATTTACAACTGAACGTGCGCTAGATGCTATTGCTGAGGTTGGCAGTGACCTATTTCTAGCCAAGAAATAGATCAGCAGCGATGAGGCATAGGCGCATTAGTGGACACGGGAGTTTTGAACCCAGTCCACCACTTCCGATTCAATCCAACCTACGGAGCGCAAACCTAGCCGGACACGTTTGGGAAACGTAGGATCAAAGCATGGGCTCGTTGGGTCATATTTTGCGAAAAGCGTGCTGTGTGCAAGTCCCGTCATTTCCTTGACTTTTTGCATGCGCACAACGCGGAAAGGGCGCTCATTTGGGGAAAATTGGTTCACTTTGAACTCCGTTAGTGGTTGTTGACGAAACGGAGTATCGGGATTCATCTGCAGCACAGGAGAACACGTGTATCAATAAAAAATTGATGAGGTACCGTGTATCACGTATCTTTCTGCGCTGTAGCTTGCCGTATATGAACTTTCTACTCATTTTTTAGGAGCGTTCGGTTTGCCTGTTCTCTAAGCGAGCCATTGCTGGCTAGCGTGTTTAAAGAAATAGCCCTGCTCCTCTGATCCCAAATCTCTTCAGTCATATATCCCTGATGTGATGCAGGAACGGTTTGCTGCAAAGCGAGCTGTTTCGCATTGATTTCATCTCTCTTCCATCCATCTAGCGCCCCTGGCTTTCGAGTCCGGGGCGCTTTTCTTTATGTCAGGAGTTTCTATGTCTATCCAATGTCCCCACTGCCATTCTCTGAATGTGCGTGCCAAGGGTATCGGCAAGGAGCTGGGCCAACGTGTTGGTTCTGCCGCTGGTACAGCCACGGGTATTGCAGGTGCCATGCAAGGTGCCACCACTGGCGCATCCGTCGGGTTTGTGGCTGGCCCCGTCGGTGGTGTTCTCGGTTCCTTGCTCGGCGCCATCATCGGTGGTGTGCTCGGCGGTACCGTGGGTCACGAAGTCGGCGGCCGCATCGGCGAGCAGATCGACGAGACCTATCTGGACAACTACGAATGCCAAAGCTGCGGCAATTCGTTCAAGGCTTGATGCAAGGAGATCACCATGTCCCATCTCGTCGAAACCATGGCCTACGCAGGGCAGGCCCCCTGGCACCAACTGGGCAATAACCTGCCTCGCAAGCAATCCCTCGATGTCTGGGCGCAGGCCGCAGGCATGCAGTGGCAGATCCTCGAAACACCTGTTCGCTATCTGGCGGCTGACAACTCGGAAGCGTCTTCTTCCATGTATGCCGAGCCCATGGAGTTCCCCGACCAGAAGGTGCTCTACCGCAGCGACACCAAGGCACCCCTGTCAGTGGTCAGCAACCGCTACCAGGTGGTGCAGCCCCGGGATGTGCTGGAGTTCTACCGGGATCTCACGGAGGTCGCAGGCTACGAGCTCGAGACGGCTGGCGTGCTCAAGGCGGGCCGCAAGTTCTGGGCCTTGGCCCGTACCGGTAAGTCAGCGGCCCTCAAAGGCGATGACGTTGTCAACGGTTATCTGCTCTTGGCGACCTCCTGTGACGGCACCCTGGCCACGGTCGCCATGCCCACCACCGTGCGGGTGGTCTGCAACAACACCCTGGCGATTGCCCTGCAGGGAGCAACCAATGCCGTGAAGGTCTCCCACTCCACCCGCTTCGATGCCCAGGCCGTCAAACGCCAGTTGGGCATTGCCGTGGGCCAATGGGATTCCTTCATGTACCAGATGCGCACCCTGGCAGAGCGCAAGGTCAAGAGCCACGAGGCCATGAACTTCTTCCTGAAGGTGCTGTGCGCATCGGACAAGCCGGGCTCCAGCGGAGCAGGGCAGTCCACGGGCCTCACCAACGAGCGGGCCTTGCAGAAGGCGCAGATGCTCTTTGACGGCCATGGGCGCGGTGCCACCCTGTCCGCGGCCCAGGGCACGGCCTGGGGTTTGCTCTGTTCCATCACCGAGTACGTGGACCACGAACGCCGGGCCCGCAGCCAGGACAACCGCCTAGACAGTGCCTGGTTCGGTGTGGGGGCTGCGGTCAAGCAGCGGGCACTGGAGCATGCCTTGCAACTGGTGGCCTGAATCCACGGGCTTGCGGCGCGTCCTTTGCCCTTCGGCCCTTGGCCTTCTCCCTCGGTCCCTTCAGTTCTCCTTCAAAGCTTCCCAACGCCATAGGCCCTCACCACTGCGATGAGGGCTTTGTGCTTTGGGCTTTCGAGAATTTGAGGGCAGGGGCTTGAAGAAGGGGGAGGGGGGCAGTCGCCTGCTTTGGTCTTTCCTTGCCTGTTTCTTTGTCTATTTCTTCACCCATTTCACTGGAGGCACCATGCCGACACCTGTTTCTACACATATCCCGGCCTCACAGGCCAGACGTCCTGCACTGCGCCTCGTTTCTACCCGGGACATGCCTCGCGAGACCTGGCTGGATGTACGCCGCCAAGGCATCGGTAGCTCCGATGCGGCCGCTGCCGTAGGGCTCAATCCCTACCAGTCCCAACTTGAGTTGTGGATGCACAAGACCGGCAAGGGCCATCTCCTCCCAGTTGTGGATCCCAACGAAGAGACCAGCCCCATGTACTGGGGCACTTTGCTCGAACCCATCGTCGCCGCCCACTACACCAAGCGCACCGGCAACAAGGTGCGCCGGGTCAATGCGGTCCTGGGCCACCCCCAGGTTCCCTGGATGCTCGCCAATATCGACCGGGAGGTGGTGGGAGCTTCTGATGTCCAGATCTTGGAATCCAAGACTGCAGGCATCAACGGTGCCAAGCTCTGGAGAGATGGCGTTCCGGAATACATCCAGCTGCAGGTCATGCACCAACTGGCTGTTACAGGCAAGCAGGCCGCCGATGTGGCCGTCCTGATCTGCGGGCAGGAGTTGCAAATCCACCGCATCGAGCGGGACGAGACCATGATCACCCAATTGATGGCCTTGGAGGCGCAATTCTGGGAACGAGTTGCGACTGGACAGGCGCCAGACGCAGATGCGTCGGACAGCACGGCAGTTGCGCTGCGCAGCCTGTACTCGCAGGACAGTGGCGACACCGTCGATCTGTCCGAGGACGAGAGTGCTTGCCATGCATTTGCCAAGCTGCTTCATGTTCGCAAGCTCCTGCAGGACTGGGAGGTCCAGGAAGCATTGCTGAAACACCAGATCCAGCAGCGCATGGGGTCAGCGTCGTACGCGAACTTCCCCGGCGGCTCGGTGAGCTGGAAGCGCTCCAAGGACGGCAAGGCCTTCAACACCGCTGCATTCGAGAAAGACCATCCGGATTTGGCCAAGGCCTACACGAGCGCCAAAGCCGGATCGCGGCGATTCCTACTGCAGGAGTTGGGCTGAACTTGCAGTCAGCTCAACACCCCGTAATCACTGGCCACCAATATCCGATCGCCAATCAGCGGTCAGCAATTCAACCCATCCGCCCTTTGCTTCTTCTCTGGAGCAAGGGGCTTTTGCATTTCTGGAGAAACACCATGATCAAAGGACTGATGATGACGCCCCCTGTGGTGGGGCGCATCTCCATCGGCAAGGTCATCGAGCGCAATGGCAAGCGATTGCCGCAGAAAGATGACGAATTCACCATCACCACCCAGGTCCAAAGCCGCATAGGCTGGGTACTGCATCCCATGGATGCCATCTTGCGCACGGAGATCACCGACCGGGCATTGATGACAACAGGCGTGGAGGTAACGGAGTTGCAGACACTGCCGCCAGAGTTCGAAGGTACAATGCAGCAATCGAAGCAGACCTTGCAGGACAAGCTTGCTAGGCGGGCGCGAGCAACACACTCATCTCAGGCCACGCAGGGAGATGGCGAGCAAGGTACCAACCCGGCGCAGAAAACGATAGCGGAGGCTGTCAATCCAGCCGGGAACGATGCTCCAGTCCATGCCCACGTTGCCAAACCCAAGCTGCGCAGTATCCCCATCCGCGTGCTGTTCAACGACCCGGCGCTGAACCTGCGGGCCAACTACACCTTGTTCGACCGGGCCACGGCGCGGCCCCTCTGTGTGGGAGATGGACGGACCTGCAAGCGGATGACAGCCAAGGGCATTGAGGCAGGCCCTTGCGAGGGCCCGGACCTGTGTCCCTTGGCCATTGAAGGCGGCTGCAAACCGTTTGGCCGATTCCACATGCGCATTGACCATCCGGACAACCAGGCAGACGCCATGAGCACATTTGTGCTGCGCACCACCGGCATCAACTCCCTGCGCACCTTGATGACCCGCATGCAGTACCTGCAAGCGGCCAGTGGTGGATTGCTGGCATATCTCCCGCTGGAATTGCGCCTGCGCGCCAAGTCCACAGCCATGTCGCACCGCACGCCCATCTACTACGTGGACCTGGGCATCCGCAATGGAATGCCGCTTGACGCAGCCATCAGCCAGGCAGCGCAGGCTGCGGAATATGCGCAGAAGGTCGGTCACGACCAGGAAGCGCTGGAGCAAGCAGCCAGAGAAGGCTATGCGCTGGGCCTGTTTGAGGAACTGGAGCAGGAGGCGACGGAGATCGTTCAGGAGTTCTATCCGCAGGCAGCAGAGCCCACGGGGCAGGGGATGCATATGCAGGAGATGCGTCAACCCGAAAGAGGGGGGGGCAGGCAACATGGCTGACTCTGCAGACAAGGGACTCATCCACCGCTACATGCATGGCATCCGGTTTGATGGTCCGTGGGAGTACAGGGTAATGAGCCCGGCGGGGCGCAGGCGCTGGAGCTACATGTTTCCAGATACGGATCGCGGCAGCGTATCGAATCCGGGAGGCCTGGAATGGTGCTTGAGGCGCTGTGCGGCAGTGATGACGCAACGACCTCTTCGCAGCATTGCTGTCTCTCCGTCATTGAGCACACCCAAAGATGACCGTCGTGGGTGGAAAGAGCTGTTTCCGGTATGTGAGATCCGGAGCGCCACGGCCACCGGAACCGAGTCGATGAATTGTCTGGGAGTAATTCTGGAGCATGGTGGTTGTGCATTGCTCAAGCTGGTATTGCATCGCAGGCAATGTGGCACGTTGGAGGACACCGTCTGCTGGGTCTGGGTGGTGGGTGTGGAGATGATGGAGTTGCCTGCAACGGTAGAGGGTAGCTTATCCCGACCCAGGCATACCATCAGGGCCGCACTGGTTGCCAGTCACGCGTGGAGCGCGCCGTGGGGTAGCGGGTTTGGCGCTCGTGTCTTATGGGGCGCACTTGGGCAATGCATTCTCTGCTCTGTGGACGGAGCGCGATTGCAAGGCCGGTGTGTGGAGGTTGTGACCATCGTGCCCAAGCATTCGCAACATGCGACGTGAGAAGAGAAAAGGATGAACCCGGCTAGCGCCGGGTCCATCCTTTCTGATTCTTTTTTTCTTTTGCGGCTATGGCAATGCCGGTGCTACCGGTGCGTCTCCGGCGGCTTGATCAATGTCCAGGCCTTCACGTCCAGCGCTTGCGCAATGCGCTCGATATTGGCCAGCGACACATTCCAGCGCGATCGCTCCACGGCTGATACGTACGTCCTGTCCAATTCGCATTCCAGTGCCAGTCGCTCCTGCGACCAGCCTTTCTCGACCCGTTTGAGACGCACCCAGTACGCAAAAACATCGCGCAGGTTGTCGGGATCGGGAAGATGAGTGGGAGGAGTGGGTTTGGCAGACACCCTCCTAGCATCGGTTTCTGATACATTTACATCTACGGAGTTTGCTTCACATATTAATGCGGAAAGAAACCCAATCCGGCATCAGCGGGGCATCTCCGAGTACTGAATACCAAGAAAAGGAGTGCGCGCATGCGCTTGGAGCGTCTGTTGCCTTGGGTGTTGATGCCCAATATCGCCATGGCAGGTGGTGGCGGGGGAGGCATCTTCCTGGGCCTCATCATCTTTCTGCCCATCCTGGTATGGGGCTTCATCAAGCTTTGGAAGTTCTGGTTCCAGATGATCTTTGGAGGCCTGGGGCGCACACAGTCGCAGCAAGGCGGTCCACACGCCATCGCCCAGCCCATGGCACAAGCCACCAAAGACTGCCCTTATTGCGCAGAACCCATTCTGGTCAAAGCCAGGAAGTGCAAGCACTGCGGCTCTGATTTGAGTTGATCATGGGTAGGGGCATCGATCTGACGGGACGATCAGCAACAGCCTTTGGCTTTCTATCTGTGAGTCGCTGTATCGCAGTTTCATTGCCAGTCTCATCACTGGGGCACTCCCACTGAGCCACCCTTGACAGAGTACTGCCGGATGCATTCCTTGCTCCAGCCCTGGCCTTGGTGCGTTCTGATTTGATGAGTTTGCTTCGCTTCTGGCGCTGTAGCGGCCAGACCACTGCCGGTTATGTCCTTCTACGGTGCCACCAGTAACGACAAGAGGAAGAGTCACAAATGCAAGAGAAATACGACGTTGTCCTGAGCGGAAGACACCCTGCAGCAGATGCCCACCAGGTGGCGCAAAAGCTGGCGTCTCTGTTCAAGTGCACGCCCGAGCAGGCCGGACGCCTGCTGTCGCAACCGTCCTGTGTGGTCAAGAAGGGTGTGACGGCAGAGGTTGCTGACAAGTACAAGCGGGCCATTGAGAGCACGGGCGCCCAATGCATCATCCAGTTAGCTCCTCAGGAGGCACCGTTGGACTTTGATGTGGTGCCTGTTCTCTCGGCTGCTGCTCCTACTCCGACATCTTCATCGCCGTCCGTTTCTGCTGGTGGGGTTGGAGTGCAAATTGCTTCTGGAATTGCTGCTGACGCCATACAAGCACCCGTAGCGGTATCCACTCCTGCATCTGCTCCTGCTGAACCTCCAGCCGTGACCTCTGCGCCGGCAGTGCAACCACGATCTGCTCCAGCTTCTTCATTGTCGCGCCAGGAGGCTATCCACATCTTTGTTGGCAAGAACCATGGCTACTTCGAGCGCAAGTGGAAGGAGGCGGCGCAGCGCAAGCACCAGTTGTCCTGGAACTGGGCTGCCTTTCTGGTCGGCTTTGGCTGGATGGGGTATCGCAAGATGTATCTCTATTCCTGGATCTTCATCAGCGTAGTGGTTGTTGAACTGATTGCAGAACTTGCCATTGGCGTTCCCAGCTCTATTACGAGCAGCATCAACCTCGGTATAGCGATCGGCTTTGGCCTGAAGGGCAATGCCTGGTACCAGCAGCATGTGAATCAGCGGGTGGACCAGATCCTGGCATCCCACGCGCCAGAGCAGGCCCGCATCGAACTGGCTCGGCAGGGTGGTGCCAACATCGGCGCAGCCGTCGGCTTTGTGGCCGCGCTGCTTGTCTTGTTCGGAATGATCGGTGTCATTGCGGAGGGCTGACCCCCTTGATCCAGCAAACCACCTCGGTAGACCGGATCGACCTCTGTGGTGGCCATGCTTACCGGATTCCCATCTTCCGTAGTGCGTTGGATTCGCCGGGCTCCTTTGACCACCAATATCCATCTCTGACGTCTCTATGAAACTGACAACATGCGGCGCGCTACTCCTGGCGGTAGCTCTGGTGGGGTGCACGGATCGTGCACGAGATCGCGTCTCTTCTTTGGTCGAACGCGCCCAATCGGTCTTTGGCTCCCAGGACACCAAAGAGCCAGCACCAGCGACGCCGGATTTGCTCACCCAACTGATCTCCTGGGAGGCCATCGGCATGAATTTGGCCTATGTACAGCAAAGGGCGGGACCCGCCATTCGTTCCGAAGACCACCGGCATCACTACATGGTCCAAGGCTGCCAACTGGTGCTGGGGAGTGATGGACAGGACAAAGCCATACGCTCGGTCCAGGTGGCACTCTCGCCGGGGTGTGATGTGGATATTGGCGGATTGCTGGGCATGTTAAAGCGGCAGCCACTCAATGCAATGACCTTTGGGGCGTTTGATGAAGCCATGGGCTCAGGGCAGTACCTGGCGGACTGTTTTCGGGACTGCGGCAATGCTTATGTTCCCAATGTCTACCTGGTAGAGCAAGGGAGCAGGGCATTGCAGTTCAGGCAGGTGATGATCACTGCAGAATTGGCAACGGATCCGGCCATGGAGGCAGCAGGGCGGTGGGCTGACGCCATGGTGGCCAAGAAATCCGAAGACTGGGTGGTGAGAGATCTGGGATTCAATTGCCAGCCTCAGAAATACCGGAATGTGGCCGCGCAGGCGCTGCACGCTGTCAAACCCGAGTTCTTCAGCTTTGGGGACGAGTTGGAGTTCCCCAAGTGTCCAACGGCAGAAGTGGCAGCGAATAGTGAACCGAAGGCAGGAGCATCGACTCTCCTCGCAGGCATGGTCATGGTCCCGCAGCAAGAAGGACAGTGCGACATGGAGTACGACAAGCGGCTACGTGCTGCAGGTCTGAAAGCGAATGAGGTCTCCATCCATGGACCCGAGGGTCAGGACTTCAAGGGCTATGGGTGCGCCTACCGCATCACGCCCGCGCCTGGCAATGCGATGCCGCTCGGCTCGACAGTGACCTATCGCAGTGCGTGGGAGACTGGATGAGCCTCATCCGTGCCAGCTATTTCCCTTGGAAGTCTCTCTAAGGCTTCGCTTCATGGTCCGCGGCAGTGGCCCCATTCACCTTTCACATACCTATGAAAAATCTCACCCTCGTTGTGGCTTGCTCCGCTATCGCTCTTTCTGCTTGCAGCAAGGGCCCCGTTGACATCGTCAAGTCCAGCTTTATCGACGGTGCTCGCACCACGACAGTTGCCAACGGTCTGGGCAAGCGGCCCCTTTGTAAAAGTATCGATTGGGATAGTTTCAAGGATGGGAAGAGCCGCGTGGTGGTGCAGTACAAATGCACCATCATCGATGGTGAAGACTTTCAGAAAGAAATGAGAGAGGACTATCTGCAGCGCATCACGAAGGCTGCAGAACAATCTGTCGTCAGCGCTATGAGAGATCGCGAAAGCGCGGCGAAGCGAATTGAAGAAGATTTTCCGTATGAAAGAAATCTGATCGAACGCGCGCAGCGAGCAATTGAGCGGATCCAAGCGCTACCTGAGCAGCGATCTTTGCAACGGGACCAGATCATGGGCCTTCGGTTCGAAATCGAAGAATATGAAAGGGGTTTAGAGGTAAGTCGGCGCGAAGCAAAACGAAAACTACAAAGCGCTGAAGACGACATCCTAACCGCTCAAAAGCGGAATGACACAGAGCTTCTGAGAAAGGAAGCAATGGCACGGCATCCTGTGTACCAAGGCACATCAGAAATCTTCCAGTGGATAGTTAATGCCGAAGGGCAGCCGGTGATCACATATGGTGAGATACAAGCTAAAGATGTCAAGGGACAGGAGCAAACGCTGATGAAGTACAACCAGCCGCATCGCATGCTTGGCCTTGCTTCGCAAGCACAGGAGAGCAAAATTTTGGACTACATGCAAGGGATCGGTATGGCGTCTTTTCTGGGGGTGCTCGGGCGGTGACTCTGACATCCGTCAGACGAATCAAAATTGCTGAGAAATATTTATTTTGAAAACTCACCCCGTAGGGGTGGTGTGAAGAGGAGGCGTCTAGAAACCATTTCGACCACATTTCAATCTCGATGCCAGCTTAAGGCTGATTGCAGTGAGTCAACTCTGAAGTACCCGTGACTGCTGATACGCAGAGCAGTCATTGATCCGAGGCTTCTGCAGAAATCTTCCCGTGGACAAAACAGTCCAATGTCTGCCTAGAATGGGTTTTTCGATTCACAGCGGCGATCTAAGCCAAGATAGCATTAGGTGATGAACCAGCACTACTACGACACATTGTTCTCAGCAGCCCGCGAAAAAGGCTTGACGATCTCAGCAGCAGCGGACGAAGCAGCGATGGCATTTCTTGACGGAAAGCCGATGGGTCAGGGCAAGAAAAGGTGGAGTGGTAGAGATCGACACACAGCCCTCTGGAGCTCCGAGTTCCTGAAGGCTTTACCCGCTGATGTTTGGAGCCAAGAGCCCCTTCGCTTAGCTTTAACGCAATACTTAGCGCAAGATCGAGTTGCCTGTCCCGAGCTTGTGGCGCGGGTTGCCGCCATCGCTCCCGATGTGCTGATGTGGGCTACCCGCCATTCTGACCTCGTGATGCGACAGGACTCTCCGCGTTGGTTGGAGATCAGCAAGCTGGATGCGGATCAGCATGAGGCGCTCGCTGAACTGACGCGCGTGTTTCTCATATTCCGCGAAGCTCACCAAGTTCGGCTTGATGAAGTGGCGCGTCTACGCAACCCCTTGCGTGAGCTCGCTCCTTTAGATTTGCTGATCTATGCCAGCCTGTTCGCCTTTGAGCACCAAATACCAAATTTGCTTGATGGTCGGTCGCGACCAAATTTGCCCGATGTTCAAGAGGCATGGGATGCCATTGACGACATATTGGCCTGGAAACTCGCCAGCTGCGATGAGTCGGACCTGCAATTGAGCGAAACATCACTCGCTTCATCATTGCGGCAGCATCTGATTCCATTTCTATTCCCGTCTGCGGATAGGCCACGACACGATTGTTATCAGGCATTTCTTGCATTGCTTGGCGCACAGGTCGAACTGAATGCATTTGTGCATAGATCTGCTGACGCCTTCAGCTACGACGACTCTATTCGGTTTGAACGATGTGGAGATCACCTAGAGATCGTCGAAGTGGATGCCGATGCCATAGCGGCGTGGCGTCGTGATGGCAAGAAGTTCGACCTTTTACACCAGTACTGGTTGTACCGGGGGATGGATGCCCGTAAGCGCGCGGTGAACCCATCTTGAAGTGACTCTCTCCGTCTCGCAACATCGT